>CAKZPX010000193.1 GCA_937139435.1 uncultured bacterium | reverse complement strand
CCGTGCAGCAATTTCCATATCCTTTTTAGTCTTTTTCTTCGCTCGCAAAACAACTACCGGTCCCATAACTTCCACGGGATAACAGACAACATCGTTCTCACCAGCCATTTTCTCTAAAACGGCATTCTCCTTTTCGTTCCTCCCTATCACAACCTTCGCACCGCTCGCCAGACGGAAATGACGTCCATAATGTAACCATTCAATCTCGGAAAAAGAGAGTTCTTTGTGGGCAATCGCATCTCGCACCCGGGCGGCAAAATTGTTATCCGCTAAATAGCAGCCACTCCCGGGAATTGGATAGGTGACAATACCAAACTCTCGTGCCAGTCTTATCTGCCGTCTATGCTTCTGTCCGTGAAAATCAAGCAGTCGTTCCCGCCGGATCGCACCGCTTAATTCAGGAATTGTTGGTTCCAGAATCTTGGCGGAAAGTGGGCGTAAAACCCTGCCCTCCAGTCCGACAACCTTGTCTAACAACCGTAACGAACGCTTGTTCTGAGAAAGCGGATGCTGTCCCACCACCTCGCCAGTAAAAACAAAATCCGCCTTTATCTCCTGCAACAAATCCTTTGCGCGCTTGAGCATATAAGCCCGGCAATCAAGACAGGGTGCCATCTCCCGTATATAACCAAACTGTGGTGCCCGCACAATATCCAGATAATCATCACCCACATCCACCGAGACTAAACTCACACCCAGTAACGCCGCCAGCGCCTCCAGCTGCTCCTGGTCCGGTCTGCGTCCGGGTATGGTAAAGGGGATATTAAAATGCAGGGCAACAACACTTACACCCTGTTCCACTATCAATTTGGTTGCAAGGATGCTATCTAAACCACCAGAAAAAAGACCGACCGCTTTTGCCTTACGACTGGAAATCATAAAACCTTCCCTCCGGCAGTAAAGAAATATCCTTCCTGCCCGCAACTCTAAGACCCTCGTCCATTATTAAATTTTAATCTCTAAAATTGCTCAGTCAAGATTACAAATGACCCTTTGATAGCCCGGTGCTGGTAGATAAACCAGACTGGAAAGAACCGCCGGGACAAGAATTAAAAGTCAGCCCTTATGCGACCCGGGCACTATTTTCTCCGATCCATTGCCTTCAGCACCCGATACTCAACCAGTTCTTCCTGCCGCAAAAGTTCGCAAAATGTATCTCCCCGACTCCACCGCTGAACTTTTTCTCTTTTTACCACACCCAGCCCTGGTGCCAACCAAAGATTTTGCTGGAAATTAACCCGATTACTTGTTGTCCTTACAAGAAAACAGTTTTGAAAATCACCTGCCGGCACACTTACCGCCTCCTGGGCGACAACCTCAAACCGTTCCCGCTCATCATCACTGTCATACCAGTTTTTTCCCCTTACCAGTGGCTGGAGGAGATAGACAATCCGCTCTGGTTTTCCACCCCGTGCCGGAATAATTTTGAACACCGTATCCGCCTTTTTCGCAAAATAGTAAACGGTGAATCGGATTGAATCCAGCGGCGCCTCAACCACCCACACCTTACCGATACCGGGAATATCCTTCTCCCCACGGACAACCTCAGTTACCATCACCTTTTCCCATCTCACTGTATCCGAACCGATAACTCGCTGTTCATGCACCTTCATCACCCGCACCGCTCCCGGAATCAGAGGGAAAAAATCCGATAACCGACGAGAACACCCTCCTCCCCACAATAGCAACACCATAAAACCGGTGATAAACCTCTTCATAGTTCAAAGCTTAACTTTGCTCTATTTATTGTCAAGGCAATGCACCCGAAATAAAGACAAACCGAGCAGAAATAACCAGAGTAAAAATTTACACTTGAAAACATTTACACCAGAAACAATAATATGTCTTTAATAACCACGGCAACAGATTTAACATATCAATTTACCGACAGTTATATTAAAATCAAATACCAAAAAATAATTACAATGGGACTGTCCCGGGGATTACCCGGAGTATAACCTGTCATACCGACTCCGGGTTAATTCCACAAAGAAAACACCCTATGCACACTGCCACTTAATCCTGATTTTCCATTTCTACCCCACCCCAATTAAATATTACCTTCCCCCCGATGCTAACTGATATCCTGACATCCGGTCTTATCCAGAAGTGCTCTTAAGATATTTATTCTGCTTAAATTCAAATATACCCCCATCGTGCTCCAGCAATAAAAAACCAGCAGCAAAACTAACCGCTTGACAAACAATGATTATTGACTTATAATCAAACTGTAATGGCTCTGGGTTATCCGAATTATCAAAGGTCTGTAAAGGTCTGCCCCAAACTAAAATTTATTATAGAAAGGAGAGGTTATGCGTGGTCCTTACCTTCTCCGTCCTTTACAGGTTGATATCTCTGTCCCGGAAAGAGTTGGGGGGATCTACTGTCTGGCAAAAAATCCCCGGCAAATAGCGGTGGTTGCCCGGGTTGAACGTAATCTCAAAGATGCGATCAAAGCACACTGGAAGGAATACGAATTCTTCTGGTACGAACCGGCACTTTCACCTAAAGAAGCATATGTAAATCAATGTTATATATTCCATCGCTGTCTGGAACAGGGGACACTGGAAATCAAAGACCACCCGCACCCGCCAGAGAAAGTTGAAACAAAGTGCCCGATCTGTGGTGTATAAAAAAGCACTATCTGGACAGCCGGGACGGAATTAGAAAAGTCGCCGGATTCACAATTGCATTAAGCAGATCACTGCTAACATTTAAATATAGTTGATGAGAAAAACCGGGATTCAAACCCAGCGCAATGCCCAGGGTTAATTTCAATGGGACGTAATAGGCGATAGTAAAATCTGATTGCAGTTCACAACCCACCCCCCCCCGCCAATCAGTTGACACTTCATTTAATTTGTTAACAGCAAAACCGATCTCGCAAAAAGTGGCAGCATTTATATTACGGAAAAATAGCGGCGCCACTCCCGCACCCCGTTCCACCCAGAAAAGCGGGGTGTGAAACTCTATGCCCAGCAAACCGGCATTACTACCTGACGGTAACTCATCCTTGTAGCCACGGATCCGGAATAGCCCTGACGTACTTGATAACCGGAAGGCACGGGCAACCGAACTATCACCAAATGCCCGACCGATCGCTGTTTTAAATTTTAAACCCCAGGTTGCTGGCGGCACGGAAAAATACTCATACCAGTAACCGGCAAACCGAATCCGGTCTGATTCTCCGTAAATCGCCCTTGCCGCACCATCAGCAATTACACACATCTCTCGACCGGAAACCGGTGCCACACAGAATCGGTATGTCTGCGCATTACTGAATCCCCAGGCGCAATTAAGACTGGTGCGCCAGATATCATTATGCCGGGCAACAAAACCAATACGAAAATTCTGCACCCAGTCATTGCCATAAACTGGCGCATTAGCACCAGCTGCTATCTCCTGGCGAACAGTGGTTATTTCGCTTCTCAATTCCAAATCTGGCCAGAACCGGCGTAACTCATACCAGACCCGCAGAAACGGCGTACGCCCGGTAAAATTATAGCCGGCGGTTGCCTGGTAACGATTAAACTGCAAAACATCCCAACCCAGTGTGTAAACGCCCAGTTCCTGTTCTTCAAAAATATTAAGCCATGGTAACCAGAAACCGAGTTTTAAGGTTGCCAGCGGATAATAGTGGTAAAGCTGATACTCAGGCGACACCGAAACTGGTTCAAAGGGTGGATACCGGTCAATAAAACTCTCCGCTCTCTGCCACTCCTTACCTTTTAACTCCATCAATCCCAGTTCTTTGCCCTGGCTGGCAAGTAAGACCAGCGCAATCTTGCGGTTATCAGGCGAAATTGCCGGTTCAAATACACCTCCAACAACATCAGTACACCGGTAAAGCAACTGATTTTCCACGCCATAGGCATAAAGGTTATACAACCCGCTCCGGTCGGAAACAAAAAAGAGAAACTTACCCGTCCTTGACCATACTGGAAAAATATCACAGGCACGGTCTGATGTAATTGACAGCACCCAGCCAGTTTCCCGGTCAATCACCTCAATATCACCATAGCCTCCGGGACGCCAGACACCGACCGCAATCAGTCTGCCTCCCGGCGAAAAACGGGGACGATGGTATACACAATTATCCTGATTATCAGTCAATTGCCTCTTCTCCCCGGTTTTTATATCCATCAAGATCAAATTACTCTGCCCGAGGCTCTTGCTAACATAAACAATAACCGCCCCATCCGGTGAAAAATCCGGGTCATACGCTCGTTCGTTAAATGTCAGACGGCGCTTTTTACCTGTCTCCAGATTATAGAGAAATATATCACTCCGCACATAACCAGGGCCACTGACGAGCCATTCAGAAAAAACAAGTTCCCTGCAATCCGGTGAAAGGGCGATGCTACCGGTGATGTTACCCCGGTATACTGTCCGGACGGTCCTGGCACCCAGATTTAACGCCTTAATGGCTGTTTTCTCCCTTTCACCGGCAGCGATGTAGTAAACCTCAGCACCATTTCTTGACCAGCAGGGTGAACTGATGGCAAATTCATTGTCCACCAGAATGTTAATCGGGGTAGCGGAAAAATCTATCCGTCCCCGTTGCACAACATCCAGCTGGCTAAATAGACTTTCCTGCCATACCCGCCATAACCGGGGGAAAGTCCTGCCCAGAACCGTCCGGGCAGCAGAATTGATAAAAAATGGCACCTGCCCGGAATGCTGATGGTTAAACTTATCCCAGATAGAATCACCCTCGTTTCGGGCAAGAAAACCCAAAAAATTTGCTCCGTAGAGATAAGGAGCAAGCCCGCCGGGATACCGCTGTAAATCGTAGCCAGAACACCGATCAATGGAAAGAAGCCCATTCCCCTGTGCCGCAACGAGCAACATTCCCTGCCACTCAGCACTGCGCAGACGCCCGCCACCACTGAAACGACTTTCATTGTAAACCGCATAACCCTCTAAAAGCCAGGCGGGTAGAAGCGCATTCGGCAGTACCACCCTGCCCGCTATACTTCGGAAAAACGCCGGAACTCCCCGACACTGCTCCATCTGAAGGATATGGGAAAACTCGTGCAGCAACAGTGTCCGCAACCAGTCGTCATCGCAGAACTTAAAGACCCGGGGCGGACTGGTAAAAATTGTTATCGTATTAACCGGAAATGGTACCGCCCAGCCGTTATGGTCATCAACAAGGTCTGTTACTACAATATGAACTTTATCCTGTGGGGCACGTCCAGTCTCTTTTAACACGGTATTTCTGACCTCTTCGGCTATCTGCGCAATCCGGCGGATAAAATCCACCCTTTCCTCGCTGACCTTACCATGCACCGAAAAGTGAATTAAAAAATGCTCGGTTTCCATTGTCAACCAGGAAAGGCGTGGGTCAGGTGTCACGTCCGGCGGAGAGACAATTCCGATAATTAATGGTGCAAGAACAAAAATCATTTCTCGCCCAGAAAAAGCCTTTTCAACAAAATTGTAGCATAGGAACCAGCAGGTAATACAAACCCAATCCGCAGTTTACTCTTTCCCGGATACAACTCATCAGGCTCAAAATCAGCTATCTTTAACCCGCGAGGTATAACAATCGCCGGACGCTCGTAAGGTTTAAAAAATACCCCCCTGACTCTAAACTTAAACTTTAAATCTTTAAGCTCCAAACCCGTACGCGCCAGTATCATCTGCGTTATCCGGGCAACCTTTTCACTTTTAAACTCAGCCCCTGGACCGGGTGCCGGGATTACCAATCTACCCAGATAAACCGCCTGCTTGGGCAAAAGTGCCGAATAAAAAACCAGCCGACCAAAGGCATAATTAACCGCTAAATCGGCACACCCCAGTTCCTCCAGTAAGGCGATCAGCACCTCATTCCATAACCATCCCTGATAGGCGTTAATGAACAACTCCAGCATCGTCCTGGGAATCATTTTTACCGCGCCTAAAAAGTCCTTAGGATGCTCAAGCAGATAACGGAATACCGGCTGTCCCTCAAAAGGAGCAAT
>CAKZPX010000192.1 GCA_937139435.1 uncultured bacterium | reverse complement strand
ACCTACCGGTATATCGCCCAGCCCGCGGGCGATACGGCGGGCTAAAGGTACACCACGGCGCTGAATTCCCACCAGAACCAGTTCGCCGGTATCGCGATTGGTGCGGGCGAGCTCAGCGGTAAGATGATTAATCATTTTAGAGATTTCCTCTGCCGAGAGTAACCGCCGCCTCATTTGAGGAGTAGTGCCAGGGGGATAAGGACACAGTAACCGACAACTAAAAGGAGCGGGGCGATGGTCGTTTCCCCCCGGGCAAGGCTAATAAAACCGGCGGTAATTGTTGCCACTCCCACAAGGAGCAGAAGGTAGTTTTTCTTTTTCAGACGGAGTTCGGGCGCCGGTGGTATACCGGCACCGGGTTCTGGTTTTCTTTTTTGCGGTTTCTTTTCCTTTTGTTTCATTTCTTCTTCCTCATCATATTAACCGAAATGATAAAGTCAAGAAACTTCTTCGGGCATGGTGCCAGTTACGATACCTCTGGTGGTAGCTGGGCAAAGCGCTTTTCCAGATAGGCGACAATATCCTGGTCATCAGGAGGCAAAAGCAGATGCACACCCCGGAAGTTGTCCAGAAAATTGTGCCGGGAAAAAGGCGAGAGGACAATGCCACCGCTGGTGCGAAAGTAACGCCGGAAGCGCGACCATTCATAGGTATAGGTAAATATCCTCTTGTTAACTGTGACGCCGTTGTTACTCAGACAATAGGTGATAGGCAGGAAATAGGTATGGGTGGCGGCAAAAAGGACAACCAGCGCCACCATGGTAAGGGTGATACCCAGGCTAAAGAGGGTAAAGAGAAGAAAGAGGAATATAAAGATGCTGACCAGGATGGTTTTGCGCGGGTTTTCCTTTGCCCGCCAGATTGTCCAGATAAGTTGAGTTTCAGTGCTCTCAGTGATATGCTATTGCTGGTGGGCCCGGTCCGGGTCGAACGGACGACCAACTGATTATGAGTCAGTTGCTCTGACCATCTGAGCTACGGGCCCGGTTAATAATCATAATCTGACTTAGAAGAAGTCAAGATACTTACCACCTGGCGTCTTCATCTTCGCCCAACTGGTATTTAAAGTTATCCGGTTCGTTATCGTGCCGAAAATCGTCATTCATTGACTCATCTGGTTCCGATAAGAACTCTTCCGGGTCATGGTCTGCTGGATGAGGACGACCGCGCATACGCACCGAACTTTTCTTTCTTATTCTTTTCTTTGCCTTCATTTTCTTCCTCCTCCACTTTTAGACTACCAAATAGCGATTAAGAATCTGCCGACATTCAGGCAGGCATCAATGTATAATCCACTCAGCGCTACCGTCATTGCCTGCGGTCCCAAGGTGAAAATTACCAATTTCTCATTACCTGTCAAGGAGAAAATTTTAAAAATCTCTGCTTATAACCGGTGTGGCTTTTTAGGACCAGCCGGGTGCGGGGGCGAAACAGATCAGCAACGGGATGGAGTACCCCATTTACCCCGGCTTCCCTCTGACAGATATAAAAGAGTAAAGCAAGTTGACCGTTGTAATGGAAATGGTTATAATGGGGGCAGTGCAGAAGCCGATATTCAGTGTCTCCGGTCTACGGGGCGTTGTCGGAAGGACGCTTTTTCCGGAGACGGTGCGAGATTACGCCCGCGGTTTTGGCAGGTTATTTGGTCCCGGGCCGATTGCTTTAGGCAGGGACACCCGGGCGAGCGGTGTCACACTTGTGCAGTCAGCAATACTCGGTTTACAGCGGGCAGGTTGCGAGGTAATTGACCTTGGTGTCTGTCCAACCCCAGCGGTTGTCCATTTTGTCAGCCAGCATAGTGGAAAGGTTAAAGGGGGAGTGATGATCACCGCCAGTCATAACCCCTGGGAATGGAACGGGATGAAGTTTATTTCGCCTCATGGCAGGTTTCTTTTGCCCGAAGAGGTAACGGTTTTCGGGGCGCTACTGGCGCGGGACCAGGTGTCCGGCGATGGCGCGGAGCACGGTGGAGCGATGCCTGCTGCCGATTCTTCCGGTATTAACAGGGCGGATGGGGTGGGCGCTCATATTGCCGGTATTACCAGGAGCGATATTTTTACCGGGATTAAGGCAAAAGGGTATCGGTTTGCGGTGGATACGGTTAATGGTGCTGCCGGGGTTGCAGGCAGGGAGTTGTTAAAGGCTTTTGGCTGTGAGGTGGTGCCGGTTTTCTGTGATGGTGGCGCGGGTGAGCAGGGTTTTCCCCGTGGTCCAGAACCAATCCCGGAACATCTTTCCACCCTTTGCGGCGTGATTAAAAAAGAAGGTCTGGATGGTGGGTTTGCATTTGACCCGGATGGCGACCGGTTGAGCGCTGTTGATGAGACCGGAACGCCACTGGGCGAAGAGGCAACCCTGGCGCTGGCAGCCCAGTTTGTTTTACCCGGGCGTCTGGGCGATGTGGTGGTAAATCTTTCCACCAGCAGATTGATAGAGGACATCTGCGCGCGGTTTGATTGTCCGGTGGTGCGGACAAAGGTTGGTGAGGTGTGGGTGGTGCGCGAGATAATCAATCGGGGTGCGGTGCTGGGGGGTGAGGGCAATGGTGGTGTTATTCTGCCCGAAGTGAACCTTACCCGGGATGGTCTGGTTGCCTGCGCCTGCATTATCGGTCTGATGAGCGTTACCAGCAAGACTCTTTCCCGGTTGCGTCAGGAGTTGCCCGAATACCACATTGTCAAAAAGGCGGTACCGATAGTTAACTTCGCGGCTGATGAGGTTATCTGCCGGCTGCGCAGGGAGATGGGTGAGGAGTTAATTGTTGACAGCACCGAGGGGGTGCGGGTTGCGGGTGTGGACTGGTGGCTACACATCCGACCGAGCAACACCGAGCCGATTATTCGGATTGTTGCCGAGGCAAAGACACCGGCAGGTGCCGAGATGGTTGTTCAGACAGGATTGAAGGTAATAACAGAGGTTGGGGAAAAACAGGGAGAGGAATAATGTGCGGAATAGTAGGATATATTGGTCCCCGAAATGTGACCAATGTGATTATGGTTGGGCTGGAACGGCTGGAGTATCGGGGCTATGACTCGTGCGGGATTGCGGTGGTCGATGGCGGGATAAAGATCCGCAAGACCGCGGGCAGACTGCAGAAGTTAAAGGAACTTCTGGAGCGGGAACCGGTTATGGGCAAACTGGGCATCGGTCATACCCGCTGGGCAACCCATGGTCAGGTTAACGACGACAATGCCCATCCATTTGTTGACTGTGGGGGCAGGATTGCCCTGGTTCATAACGGCATCATTGAGAACTACCGGGAGTTGCGTCTCAATCTGGAAAAACAGGGGCACCGGTTTGTCTCCACCACCGATACCGAGGTGATTGTCCATCTTATTGAGAGTTACTATAAAAAGCACCTGCTGGTTGCCCTGCGCCGGGCGATGAAGGAACTACGGGGTTCTTATGCGATAGCGCTCATTACTGCGGATGAACCGGATCGGCTTTATGCGGTAAAGATGGGCAGTCCGCTTTTGATTGGACGGGGGCAGGGGGAGATGGTTATCGCATCTGATGCGCCGGCACTGGTGGGCATTGCCCGCAAGATGCTGGTATTGCAGGACGGAGAGGTTGGGGTGCTGACCGCGGCCGGTGTGCAGGTTTATGACCTTCAGGGCAGGCAGGTTACCCGTCCGTTTCTGCCGATTGGGTTAAAGGCGAAAGAGATCTCCAAGGGGCGCTATCCCCATTTTATGCGCAAGGAGATATTTGAACAGCCGGATGTGCTTGCGGAAAACATCGCCCGGCGGTTCCGGGATGACGGGATAATGCTGGACCCGGAGTTTTTACTTTATCCGGACGATATTGAGCGCATCAGCCGGATTGTTATTCAGGCGTGCGGCACATCCTATCATGCCGGGCTGGTGGGCAGGTACTACTTTGAAAAGTTCT
>CAKZPX010000191.1 GCA_937139435.1 uncultured bacterium | reverse complement strand
ATAAAGCTAAAGTTAACAAATTAGAAATTTTAGAAATTAGTCAGTATGAAAGCTGTCTGGAATCTTAAAATAATCTTATCAATCCGTTCTCGGATGTAACCATTTACATATTAATCACAAATAGTTGTTTTGTCAATCACAGATTTAAATTGCTGATTCGGGCTTAAAGTTTTCTGAGCCCCGGAAAAAGTTACATTAACCCCAGCGCCGACTCCAATGCATTCGCCGCCTGCTCATTAAAAACTGCACACCCTTTGATTAATTCTCCGGCAAGGGCAAGATCTCGCTCCCTCCGAAAATCTCCATTTTCTCCTATCAATGTTCTGACTTTCTCCAGATTGGCAAACGATTGGTAGAACAGCGTCCCAGCGCGAGTTAACTCTTCTTTTGCCCGAGACCATTTCCGGCTAATCCGCTTACAGAACCCACTGGCAAACATCTGCAGTTCCCAGTAACACATCAGGTTATAAAAACTTCCCAGGCGGTCTGCCCGTCTTTTCTCTATAACATCCGCCCAGGTGCGAAATGCGCCTGCTCCATAATGATAATCCCCGCTAAAACAAGGGACTAACCCACGGAGTAGTTTGACCGCACGGGCAACAGCACGACGCTCCTGCGCCATCCTTTCCGGTTTAAAAGATTCCCCAAAAAATACCGCTGCCAGTCGCCATGGTGCGTTCAACTGATTAAAACGAATCGGCTCCTCGGGTTCATCCTGTGGTCCTAACAGCCTCTCTTTTTCCAGTCTGACCGCCGAACTTCTGGAGGAACGAACCAGATAGTAATCATCCCGATAACCATAAACCACACCAAACTCCGGTGCCGAACCTGCACCCCAGACAACACAGCACCGCCCGGAATCAACCTCTGCCCTGACCCTTTCAAACAGTTCAGCAAATATATGTTCATCCTCTTCAGTTCGCTCCACCGCCACTAGTTCAGTCATTATGCCCATCCCCTGTGTCCCCTCAATTAATACTTCCCAGTCAAAAGCCACCGGACCAAATGGAAGGAGCTCGGGATGGATATTAACAACAAACGCATAACCGCTCATACCAGCAACATTGGCAAAGTCACATTTAACTCCCCGGGAACGTAAGACGCTGGTTACCGCTCCCACATAACTAACCCATGACCAGGGCGGCATCAACCGCACATTAACCATTCGCTCACCCCACCAAGTTCCGTTCATAAAAACTAAAATATCATCTTCTCTCCAACCATTCCAGCGGGTCAACCGCCTTACCGCCAATCCGCAATTCGAAATGAACAACATTACCACTCAATCCAACAATATCGCCTGAATTAACATTATCACCACTTTTTACCCGTAACTCTTTTAACCGGGAATAAACCGAATAAAACCCACCACCATGTTCAACTATCACCATAATTCCCTGTCCGATAAATACATCAGCATAACTAACCCTGCCAACGCCAATCGTTCTTACTACACTTCCTTCTTTAGTGGCAATGTCAATGCCAAGGTTTTTCGTCTTCGTTCCATACTTCGGGTCCACCTGAACTCCGAAGCGCCCGACCACCTCACCGGAAACCGGCCATGGTAATTTCCCCTTCTTTTCTTCCAGGGGATGGCTTGTCCTGGATATTTGGGAAACTAAGGGTTGCTCAATCATTTTTACTCGCCGGTAACGAGGCGAGTGGGTATAAACTACCGCACAACTGCTAAAAAACACAATCTCCATCCCTGCCAGGAAAATTTGCCATCGCACTAAAATCTTCTACCCGTCTCAGCAACAAAGTCAACCCTGACGCAACTTACAAAAAGTTGCGCCCGGCTTAACACCGGGCGCATTGTCGTCTTACGCTGAATCTTTTTACGGGAAAATGCCGCGTTCCTTATAGACCCTCTCCAGACGCGCCAGTGCAACGATGTAAGCAGCTGTCCGCCAGTCAACCTTAAACTTTTTAGCAGTATCACGAACGCGCTGATAAGCAGAAACCAGTTTCTTGTAAAGCTTGCAATCAACCTCCTGTAACTCCCAGAACTCGCTCCTTTTGTTCTGTAGCCACTCAAAATAACTGACAATCACTCTGTCACCATCGGGATTAGTAGGCCCATTTGCTCCTTCAGCGACCAGTTTTACCTGGAGTAAAGGAGCTGTTTCTGCGGTAATTTGATTTTCAAGTGCAGCAGGAATAAATATATCTGCCTTCGTTTTAAGAAATTCTTCATGTCCGATTGGTCTTGCCTTGGAATAACCCTTAACACCGCCTTTTTCTTTAACATAATTAGTCAGGTCATCAGGGTCAATGCCATCCGTATTAGCAATCGCACCAGTAACATCCTCTACCGCCAGCAACCGTGAGCCCAGCGGTTTCATTAACCTTGCTGCCCATGAACCAACATTCCCGAACCCCTGGACGATAAATGTCGCATTAGAGAGGTCAAACTCTTTTTCTTTTGCCCACTCCCGAATCAAAAATACCACCCCCTGACCGGTCGCCTTCTCTCGCCCCAGACTGCCACCCGACTCAATCGGCTTACCAGTAACTACCGCCAGCATCCTCTGTCTTTCATGGGCAGGCATCATTGACTGATAAGTATCAAGAATCCATGCCATAATCTGAGCATTGGTGTTCACATCCGGCGCCGGAATATCGTAGTCAGGACCAATTACATTGCCAAGGGCAAATGTAAACCGCCGGGTTATCCTTTCCAGTTCAGAAAATGAATACTGGGCAGGGTCCATTTGAATACCACCCTTTGCGCCACCAAAAGGGATGTTGGCAATTGCCGACTTCCAGGTCATCCAGGTCGCCAGCGCCCGCACCTCGTCAATGTCGACTGCTGGATGGAACCTCAGCCCTCCCTTAAAAGGACCCAGGGCATTATTATGCTGCACCCGATACCCGGTAAAAACCTCTATTCGCCCATCATCCATTTTCACCGGAAAATGAACTATCACCTCATTCATCGTGGTTCCGAGAATCTTTCTCACTCCAGGGTCAAAATTCATTATATCCGCCGCCCGGTTAAATAGATAAACAACATCCTGATAAACACTTCTCTTGGTTTGCCGCCGTTCACCCGCAGGCACCGAGCGTCTTTTAGTTGTTGCTGCCGTTCTTGTTACCGACATTTGTACCCCCTACCGATACTCTTCGCAATGCCAGACTCCGATCTCACTGTTACGAATCTGGCATGTTTCACGGTTTTCGCAATTAATGCATAACCCCTTGTACTTATCCCATTCTTCCATTTCCTTGACCGAAGGCGCCTTGCTTGCCTCTGAAATTTCATCAGTAATCGGAGGAACATTAACCGCCTCAAACTCCTCGCACCAGATAACCGGCTGACTATGCCTTACACGAAAACCACATCGCACCGAATGAGCACAGGTTACGCACAACCCCGACAGGGGCGACACCCCTGGGACTTCCACTTTGTAGCTTTCTTTACCTTCGGACTCTTTGCTGGAAACTTTCTTT
>CAKZPX010000190.1 GCA_937139435.1 uncultured bacterium | reverse complement strand
GGTGTTTTCTATCAGTCGTTGTAGGAGGATACCGGCGGTACCGTTTCCGGGGTCAAAGACAACCTTGAGGGGACGGGAGATATTTACCTTCTGATGGCACATTGCGATATAAGGGGTAATCACATCAACCTGACTGATATTGCCTTTGCCGATACGGAACTTTCCTTCTTCAGCAATCGCACGGAGTTTCTGGATTTCCTGACCGTAAATTGATGTTTTCCTGAGACCGATTTTAAACCCATTTTCCTCGGGCGGATTATGGCTGGCGGTGATCATCATTCCAGCGTCAATGCCAAGATGAAAGAAGGAGAAATAAAATACCGGAGTGGGCACAATTCCAAGTTGAATTACATCAACACCAGTGGTGCGCAGTCCGTCAATCAGTGAGCGTTCAATTCTGGGACCGGATAGCCGGACATCTCTGCCGACAACGCACTGGAAAATACCCTGGTTCTGGATATAGGTACCATACGCCTGACCGAGACGATAAACAGTATCATCAGTGAGGTCACGGTTGGCTACACCACGAATGTCATATTCGCGAAAGATTACCGGATTAATCATCAGAAGAATGTTAACGAAAATAGAACAACGAGGCAAAAAAAACAGGGGCAGAATACCTGCCCCCGAGTAACTTCTTTTTGCCCTTTATTCGCCGTAGACGTAGATGGTATAGGTGGACCAGAGTCCAAGGATGCTGGTTACTTCCTGGTCAACGTGATGGATTTTGGTTATACCGCCCTGTTTCATCGCTGTTTCCAGACTGGCGTCACCAGTGGCAATAATACCGAGGATATTGGTAGCGGTTGCCTTGCTTACCTTGGCCGCCTGGTTAGCGGTGGGTCCGTAGTAAGCAACCGCCTCACTAGGTGCTTTGACCGATGTATAAAGTGTGCCAACCGTATAAAAGCCGGGGATACACCCGGTCATCATTGTGAGGCACACTATTGGGATTATTCCCAGCAGCAGGGCTTTTTTCATAGCTACCTCCTTTTCGTTTGCGCCATTAGCGCATTTTTGCCTTGCTGTCCTGAACAGCCATTTAATGAAGAAATTTACCCGCAATATACTTTCTGTCAAGTAAATTCCTGAAAATGCGATGAGATACTATTATGAGAGTACCGTTGTCTTTGTCGCAGAGAGCTGTGTTACCTTAACGACCGGAGTTTCGTCAATTTTGATATATGTCCAGCAGGTTATGTCTTCCCCCGGAAAAAGCCACATACAGGGATTTCCTGATGTTATGTTGCTGTTAATATGATATCCGGGCAGAATCCGATTGTTAGATAGCGAATTACCTCCTGTGTCAGGACGATGGCGAAGCAAGTTGCGGCAATCAGGGTAATCCGTTAAGCGGCAGGTGAAGAAGAACACACCTTTCATTAAGGTATTGAACATTAGACCGGCTCGTGGTTTCGTTCCGGGGTAATCCCCGGGACTATGTAGGGGGTAACCCGGGGATACCCCCTTTTTTAACCTTTTTGGGCAATTAATTTTCTTATAATTGTCAGTAAATCAAGACGTTTACGACCTATAACTGGCAGCCGCTGGTTTTAGCCTGTGGTGG
>CAKZPX010000189.1 GCA_937139435.1 uncultured bacterium | reverse complement strand
TTTTAACCCCTTTTCCGCCAGGGTAAGTCCGGGTATAAAAATTTGCTTGACATCCTGGTTATGGTTGATTATAATAAGACGCTCGGAAAAAGGGTGACATCCGAATTAAAAAAGGAGTAAAACAAAGTGCGCGCGGTTGGAGCTATTATTACCGGGCGTAAAGTAAAGTAAAAGCAACAAAAAAGGAGGTTAAATATGCGTAAAGCGGTAACGCTCTTCCTGCTCCTTTTGGCGGTCTTTGCCTTCGCGGCAACTCCGCGGACACCGCGGATTGACCCGGAGACCGGACTGCCTGAGGAGATGGTGCCGGAGAGGTTAATGGCAAAGCACGCCCAGCCGCCAAACGAGGAGTACCTTAACTATCTGGCGCAACAGGCGGAAAAACAGATTGCCGAGACCGATGCGCAGTGGGGCCCGGATGTGCGCCTTACGAACAATACCGTGACCGATTACGTCTACGCTTTTGGCAGACGCACAGTCGCGGTTGACCCCTCAGGCAGAATCCATGTTGTCTGGCAGTCCTCTCGAACCCCTGGCACCTATTCACCACAGATTTATTACAAGCGTTTCTATCCGGGCTCAGGCTGGACAGCTGACACCTGTATCTCAACTGATGTGGCTACCATTGGTTACTCTTACTATCCAGCAATCTGCGTTGACTCCGCAGGTAGGGTCCATGCGGCATGGTATGTTAGCAGGGCTATTTCACCAACCGGCTTCTATATCGCCTACAAGATGTGCACACCAACACCATCTGGTAATGGTGGCTGGGAAATAACAACCACCCGGATCACCGAGGACACCCTGCTCTGGTTCAAATACTATCCTGCGATTGAGGCGAGTCCTAATGGCAACATCCATGTTGTGTACTACAACTACTTCCACCTCATTATGGGTCATGCGATCGGTTATAAGGAGAAGATTGGCGAGAACAACTGGCGGCCCCGGGTATGGGTTGATTCTGGTTCCACTGCTCGGTTGTGGCCCAAAGTGGCAGCAGACCGTAACAACAACATCCATGTAACCTGGTATGGTTTTGCCCCCGGTACCAGTTATTACCAGATCGGTTATCGTGGTCGTTTTGGTGGCACCTGGGGTCCGGTGCAGCCGAACATCTCGGGCGGTGTTTACAATCAAGTCAACCCCTCAATTGCGGTCAACCCGGTTACCAACCGTGTCCATATCGTGTGGATGGGTTACGAGGCGGGTTACTCCTATTCCCGTATCATCCACAAAGAGCGTTTGGGCACCGGTGTAAATGACACATTCCAGCTGCTCGGTGACACCGTGTCTGAACCCGGTATATCTTACCCTCAGTATTACCCGACTGTCACCTTTACCAAGGATGGTCGTGGTCATGTGGTGTGGAGTGGTTATAGCGATGCCAGCCCCTCCCTTCCGCAGATTCGCTACAATGAAAGGACACCAGCCGGTTCCTGGGACATACCAATTAACCTGACCAATGCTACCACCGGTTATCGTTACTACCCGTCAATCAACAACGGTGGTAACAGCGCGGACTCCAACCATGTTCATGTGGTCTGGGAGGATGGACGTGACGGCAACTTTGAGATATACTACAAGCGCGGTGCACCACCCCCACCCCCACCCTATGATGTGGGTGTGAGCCGGATTGTCGCACCATCAGGAATCAGGGCGATCGGTGACTCAATTCAGCCTGCCGCCTGGGTGAAGAACTACGGCACCAACAGTGTTAGCGGGTTTGAGGTGAAAATGGACATTGGCGCCACATATTCCAGCACCGTAACCGTAACCGCATCAATCGCACCGGGTGACAGTTATCTGGTGAACACCTTCGACATCTGGG
>CAKZPX010000188.1 GCA_937139435.1 uncultured bacterium | reverse complement strand
TACCTGGACATTTGACACCAGCAGTTATTCGGGCACGATTGTCAACCGCCACCGCCCACCAGAGCAGATCTTTCAGCGGCAGGCGCAGGCGTGCCTTGAGCGCCGGTACCGGTCCCAGGTTTTGATAGACCCGTTGTTTTTCTCCGTCAATGGAACTGAAAGCGATACTGGCATTGCGTAATTGCAGGGATAGACCGATATTTAATTCCCGGTCGGGTTGTTGCCAGAGGTCGTAGAGCCAGCTGAGCCGGTAGAAGTCAAAACCGTAGCGCAGGTTGAGCGGAGTGCCGCTAAAAAAGG
This sequence comes from uncultured bacterium, assembly GCA_937139435.1. Lineage (GTDB taxonomy): Bacteria > Hydrothermota > Tepidihabitantia > Tepidihabitantales > Tepidihabitantaceae > Tepidihabitans. The sequence continues at coordinate 1,899 of CAKZPX010000188.1, read as the reverse complement.
TGTCGGTGTCCAGAATCAGGTCAGTGGTGAGGGTGGTGGCGGTGCGGATATCAAGAGGCTGGTAGAGAAAGACAAAGGTGTGGCGGGGTTTAAGGTGCAGTTCAAATGAACCCCGCTGGAAGGGGAAAAGGATGTTCTGGTTACCGTAACGGACGTAGTCAAACTCGGTTCCGTTCTTCCCAAACTGGATGGAATGCTTCTGGACACGGATAACACCGGTCTCGTAAACAGCCCGGACCTCATAGAGACGGTTGGGATGGTTTGTCCCGGCAGGGAGCGGGGCGCTGAAAATAGCCAGCGCCAGCCATATCAGGGAGATTCTCATAAAACCTCCTTTTTATTTATTGTTATTTTCTTCAATTCGGTAAACCGCTATCCGGTGGTCAATATCGGTGAGCAGTAGTGTAAACCGGTAACCAGCAGAGATGTAATGCTCACCGTCATTCATATAACGGATGAACTCCGGATGGGGGTTTCGGTCGTTAAACAACCAGAATGCCAGTGCCGGTAATAGCGAAGAGAAATTTATTTCGCCTGCCTTTACCCGGTCATAAAGTGCCGAATAAGTGATAATCTTTTCTCCCAGTGGTTCGCAAAACTTTTTTAGTTTCGGGGATATGGTATCTACCGGTAGCAGGACTGAGCGCAGCCGGCGCTGATTTAGACTTTTAATTTTTTCGCCGGCAGCGATAAGCAGGCTTTCGGTCTGCCCGGGGGAGAGTGGCGGTGCCAGTTTTATCGGGAAAACCGAGAGGTTTCTGCCCAGTACCGGTTCATTTAGAAGCGGTGGTCTACCCCAGCCACCATCAAACACCCATATTATCCGGTCCGGAGAAAATGGGTAATAATAAAAGAGGCTTTCGGTAAGAGGCAAGAAATTTTCCCGGGTGAAGTTCCATTGCTGACTGGAGACAACTGTATAGTCACCGTAGTTAAATTCCCAGAAGGGTCCCTTTGTTGCGCCGAAGAATTGAACTGGTTTGCGGGGATTGTTGAGGTAGTAACTTAACAATACCGAACTCTGATAGTCGGTTAGTATCGTGTCTCCCTGAGGGACGTTTTCTTTTAGAATTGTAACCGCACGGTGGATCAATTCCTGCCGGGCATCAGTTCTGGGGATAAACTGCCGGGGCGGAATAAGGAAGATATTCATCAGGAGCGCAATAGCGGTCGCCAGTGCTGGAGCGAGCCAGGAGTTTTTTTTTGCTATCAGTTCGGAAAGAATGCTGATGGCGATGACCGCGGGCAGAACGAGAAAGATGGTGTGCCTGGTGCCACCGTAAGGGAGGAGACGGAAGAACGCCCCAGTGATTGCCAGCATAAACGGGGTGACAGCTAACAGGGCAAGGGGCAGGTTTCTGCGTCTGGTGAAGATAAAACCGATTCCGGCAAGAAAAAATACCAGACCGATAATACCCAGTAGCGGTGAACCAAAAAGATAACTGAACAGGTTAAATGTCGCACGGAACAGGAATAACCAAGGGCTTTCCTCACCGGCTTGATAATAGGCATGGGCGAGCCAGCCGGTTACCGCAAACTCCTGCATCGGTGTGTGCTGGATTTTCCTTATATGGGTAAGATAGGAGAACAGGTAACAGCCAGCAACCCCAATCAGAGCAGGAATACCTGCACCGAGTATTTTCTTGTTCTTCGCGCTGCTAAATAGGAAATAGAGGGCGATAGCAATGGAAAACCAGACGGCAGAATAATGGGCAAAGCCGGCGAGTGCGGAAAAAAGAGAGCCGAGAAGGATCAAAGCGGTCTTGTTCTCCATTAGCCCCTTTTCGGTAAAGTAAAGGGCAACGGTAAGCAGAAGCAAGAGGAGGGTGTACTGACGCAGTTCACCACCCAGGGCAACCACCGGCGGCAGAAAGGAGAAGATAATTGCACCGGTAAGAG
>CAKZPX010000187.1 GCA_937139435.1 uncultured bacterium | reverse complement strand
TACTCCAGTTACCCTCATCATCACCCGCGATTTTGAACAGTTCGTTTGTCGCCTCGCAGCGGGAGAGGAAGTTGCAACGGGCAACACCGGTGGTGGGTGGACTGGGTAACCAGGGCAGGGTTTCATAAGCACCGGTCGCGATATGATAGCGCCAGCCACGCTTGTGTTGACTTCCAGTATATAGAGTTCCAAAACCACCCAGGCGGTAAATCCAGCCCTGGACTCTGGTTGTGCCACCATTAAAACCGAGTGTGGGAACAGCGGTCCAGGTCGACCAGGTAATCTGGGTTGGATTGGACGGATTGATCGCGCCCTTGCGCGCATTCGTCCAGAGGGCACCGCTGGTGCGGTTGTAGGCGTTGGTGATATAAATGGTATCACCAACGATTGTGCCCGAACCCATATCACCCGCCTCAGGCAGAGAGGTGGCGGTAGTCCAGGTGTTCCGGTTCACGTTGTAAACCTGGACGACATTGCTACCTGCGAGATTTGGTCCAGTACCACCCAGGATGTAGATGAGCGAGTCGTTCCAGATACCGCTCATATACGCCACAGTTGCGCTGGGCATTGGTGCCCCGGTTGACCACTGGTTGGTCGCGATATCGTATATCTTCATGCTGTTTATAGCGCTACCGGTATAACCACCCGCAACATAGATCTTGCCCGTCTTCCGGGAGTATGAACCTTCACCATCCAGCCAGGTGCAGGCGGTAGGCATATTCGCCAGGTCAGTCCAGGTGTTCGTTATCGGGTCAAAACGCTGGCAGTTATTAACACCGTAGTAGCCTGCTGGGTCACCACCAATCATATACACCTTGATATTAACTTCGTCATAGGGGTTGGCAGAACACATCCGGTTTGGCTCAGTGGTCGGAGCAGGCATCGCCACCCATGTTCCATCTGTTCCGCCTCCGATAACCTGCGGATTGGCTCCACTACCCGGACGCCAGATGGTCGCCTCATCACAGTCCGTCCTGGTGCAGGGCTCGGCGTGAAGGGCGGTTGGCGCCCAGTGATAATGAACCTTGTTCGCAGATATAACCGGGGAGGCGGCAAACACTGCTGGTGTTATAACCGCTAATAGCAGCCATAACACCCTATACCTTTTGGTCATCTATGCCTCCCTTTTGGTTTTTATGTCTTTACTGCGGTCTGCCTCTTCTTTTCAGACTAAAGACAACCCACACCCTGTATCGGGTCTGGCAGTGTAACCCTTACTGCCGATTTTGGGGAGGCAGACCCCGCGCTTTTATTATAACCTACCTGGTGCCTTTTGTCAAGCAAAATTTATCAACCGCTACTCAACTACAATTTTACCCTTTTCCCGCCTGTTACCGGCTTGCATTTCCAGTATATAAACACCAGAACTTAACCCATTAATATCCAGGTTATAACCATTCTTCCCTCCAGCCGGCAGTTTAACCTCCTGACACAGATTTCCGCTCGCACTCCACACCCTTATCAGCACCGGTTTATCAGCATCCACACCAAGGTTAACCCGTCCCCGGGCAGGATTGGGATAAACCCTGAGCCCGGAAGAGACACCCGGGAACAGGATGTGCTCATTTACCCCAGGAGCAGCCGAATCATACTTCACGGTAAGGATGTCATAACTCATTATACTTGTCCCGCCAAAACTAACACCGGTAATCACCACATCCATATTGCCATCCACCGCAATCCCGACACCTTTGTCATCGTTATTAAAGGCACCGTTGTAAATTCCGCTACCCTGCAGTACCCCGCTGTTAGAATAACGCAACCGGCAGTAATCAGAGCGGGAGTTGGCGTCCTGACTGGAACCTATCACATGAATCCGTCCTGCTGCATCCAGAACCAGTCTGTTTCCCTCATCGTTTTTGTTCGCCACACCGTTAAACCGCCTTGCCCAGAGTGTATCGCCGGTGTTAAGGTTATAGGCGATAGTAAGAATATCGGTGTTGGCGGTGCCGGTTACCGTTCCGGTCAGATACAGGGCAGTTGCTCCGGCAACTAAGTCTGTCGGTTCCACACCCCGGTTAAAACCAGTGTAAACCTTCTGCCACAACTGATTACCCGCCGGACTGTACTTTAATGTAACAAGGTTGTATTGCCCGCCCGGAGGTGGTGCGGTAGCGGTCTTACCGGTTACATAACAGTTGCCATTAGCGTCCACCGCGACACTTTTACCGTTATCAGGTGCGTTGGAGCCGTTAAACAGCATCGCCCACTCCTGTCCACCACCGGTATTATATTTCACCGTCACAATATCATCATAACTGCCCTGAAGACTGCTGCCCGCAACATAAACCGAACCATCCGGTGCAACCGCAATATCTGCCGGCACATCAGAAGCACCACCATCATAATAAGCAACCCATGCCTGACCACCGGTAGCGGTGTATTTTATGGTGACAATATCGGTTACACCATTGGCATCGGTCTCAGAACCGGTAACATACACATTGCCCGAACCATCAATGACCATTGCCACCGGCTCGTCCGCTCTTCCGGCTGAACCCTGATAGGTGGCACGCCACGCCTCAGACCCATCCGGATTGAGTTTCAATGTTAAGATGTTATAATCAGGATAGATACCGGTTATGGCGGTAAGATAGATTGCACCACTGGCATCAACCGCTGCGGCCCGGGCATAATCATTGGACAGACCAGAACCAGCGATCCGCTTGACCCATATAGAGTCGCCATTAGGCGAATACTTTAAAACCACAATGTCATAAGCGGTGCCAGTTCCCGGGCTGGAACCAACAACAACCACATTCCTTTCTCCATCAGTCAACACCGCACAAACAACCTCATCACTATTTGCCGGTCCGTTATATAACCTCACCCATACCGGTCCGTCTGTTGCCGGAACCGAGGTGATAAAAAACAGGACCGCTCCCAGTATCAGGGATAACTTTTTATTCATAAACTCCTCCTTTGGGAAGTGTTTGTTTTAAGGAATTTGCTCACCTTTCTGTCTATTATAATTTATTCTATTTAACAGTCAAGAAAAAATTAAAAGGGTTCAATTTGACTTGACAGAAAGGGCGTTTCTTTTTATAATTTAATAATGAGCCGTGCTGAAACCTTTATCAGCATCTTGTTGTTATCTCTGACCTTGATTTATCCAGCCTGTGCCCGGTCAAAAAAGCCGGAAATCAAAAGCCCGGAGGGGAAACCACGGCAGTTTAATAGCGTGCTCGGCGATGTTTTTATGGACAGTATCGCTGGCGTGGATTTGACCGGCTTACCGAAAAAACTCCTTTACCCGGGAGCAAAGCCTTTTGCCCGCTATGGCACCTACCGGGTCGCCCGCTGGGGCTGTTCCTACAATCTGGAAACCGCTGATACACCGGAAAAGGTCTGGGCTTACTATGAAAAATTGTTAGCAAACTGGCAGCTGGTTCAGGAAACCGAAACACCGGAATGGAATTCTAAATTCCGCAACTATGTCGCTCCTGAGGATAAGGAGGTAGTCCAGCTCACTGTAACCAGACGAGAAAATAAGACCTTTATCGTTATTGCCCATGTTTATAATGAACTTTAGCAGATTAAAGGATGGAGGTGAAAAATGAAGAAAGGCATCGTAAAGACCCTGCTGGGGGTATTGGCGCTGCTTATTGGAAGCGCCGGTGCGGTTGATATCGCCGGAATTTTAGAAACCGGGAATGCCTCAGTCCAGATAGATAGCATCACCTGGTACATAAATATAAACCCGGCGCCCCTTACAGAATACACACCTGAGTGGGGCGGCCCCCCCAGGATAATGGACACATTCCAGTTTGAAGCAAAAGTTGGCTGGCCAGACTGGGCAAAAATCTTTTACCGGGTTAACGGTATTCCGAGCAACCTCATAATTCCCGCTCCCCTACTGCCCGACACCTGGTATGACCTGCCCGCTTATGACTTCCAGTCAACCAGGGTGCGGTTTGAAGACACCGTCCTTGTTGGTTTAAGTGCACCGAAATCCCCAATTACGTTACGGGAATTGCGCATAAGCCCTAACCCGCTCACCACCAGCAGGTTATTAAATATCAGCTGGTTAACCGGAGAAACGAATATCACCCTGGATTTTTATACCACCAGCGGCACCCGGGTAACCTCCTTTCTTATTAATAACGGCAAAAAAGCGGTTACCTTAAACTTAAGCCGATTGGCAAGGGGAGTTTACCTCTTACACATCCACAATAATCACCTGAGCCACAGAGAAAAGTTGCTCCTGATAGATTAAACACCGAACACGGTAATAATCAAAGAGGCGGCAAGAAAAGCCGCCTCTTTTTTTGTCCTGTTCGTGTGTTATCCGACAAAGGCAAACGGCGTCTGCAGCCCTGCCCGGCGGTAATCGGGCAATAAAAGCGGAGAACAGCGGTCGCGGGGTATTCTGGCGTTTTTCAGTTCCTGCTCAAATGCGATAACGTGCTTGAACCCGCAACTCACCGTGCCAATCGCCTTCGCCTTCTCTGCTGCCCTCCTGCCTGCCCGTCTGCCAAAAACGATGATGTCCAGGAGTGAGTTACCCATCAGCCGGTTCCTGCCGTGAATACCTCCTGCCACCTCGCCCGCCGCATAAAGGTTCTTCACACCGGTCTCACCCCACTGGTTAATCAGAACACCGCCATTCTGGTAGTGCTGGGTCGGATAGGTAAGAATCGGCTCTTTGTCCATATAGATGCCGAACCGGGCAAACTGGTGATACATCGCCGGCAGATTTGCCTTCACCGCACCCTGCCCCTTTAACACCTCAATCAACGGTGTATCCAGCCAGACACCAAGTCTGCCAGTAGGTGTAACAACACCATTCTTCTGCCCGACGCACTCCCGGATAATCGCCGATGCGGTAATGTCCCGACTCTCCAGTTCATAGATAAAACGGTTGCCATGGACATTAACCAGGTGGGCACCCAGTCCCCGCACCTTCTCGGTAATCAACAGCCCGACAATCTGCTCCGGATAGGCAACACCGGTCGGGTGATACTGAATCGTATCAATAAACGCCAGTTTCGCACCCGCCCGGTAAGCAAGAACCAGCCCGTCAGCGGTCGCACCGTAATGATTGGTGCAGGGAAAGCCCTGGATGTGTAACCGTCCGCAACCACCGGTGGCTAAAATAACCGTCTTTGCCCGCACGGTGAAAAGTTCATCGGTATCCAGATTCACGAACGCCGCACCGGTACAGACACCCTTTTCATCGGTCATTAGTTCCAGTGCTGCACAGAACTCAATCACCTCCAGCCCCCGATTGCGAAACTCATCGCGCAGGGTGCGCATAATCTCGGCACCGGTATAGTCCCGACAGGCATGCATCCGCTTGCGTGATGTCCCGCCACCATGAATGGTAATCATTGTGCCATCAGGCTTTTTATCAAACATCACCCCCAGACCTTCCAGCCAGGCGATAACACCCGGGGCATCGGTTACCAGCGCCCGTGCCAGTTCGGGGATGTTCTTAAAATGCCCGCCACCGAGCACATCCAGGTAATGCCTCTCCGGCGAATCGTTCTCTTTGTCCGCTGCCTGAATACCGCCCTGCGCCATCATCGTGTTGGCGTCACCAAGACGCAGTTTCGTGCTCAGAAGCACCTTTGCCCCGTGTTCGGCAGCGGTAAGCGCTGCTGATACCCCGGCACCACCGCCCCCGATAATCAACACATCAACATCAAACTTCGGTTTATCCGGGTCAAAACGCTTCGGCTCAACCAGTGGCCACGCCTCCAGGAGGTCGGCAATTTCATGCGGGGTGCGGTCACCCTTGTTCGGACCAACAGTAAGCGCCCGCATACTGGTATCAATATAGTCCGGGTGAAACGACTTCAACAGCGCCTTCTTCTCCTCCGCATTTAAGAGAGGAATTCTGCCCTGCTTGATCCGCTCTTCCCGGGTCGCCTCCAGTCGTTTTATTGACTCCTGCATTGATTCTGGATACATGGTCTACTCCGGTTCTATATCCCGCTCCTGATAGTAGAGTCGGGAAAGTTCTTCTTCACTCATTCTGGTTAATCGGTCTAACCCCGGTTCAAACTTGCCCTCAGCAATTTCCTTTAATCGTGTCTGGAGATGACCGGCACGGAAGGCAACCCTCGCCCCGTAGAGCCGGCGCGCCAGAAGCGCCACATTGTAGTGCACAATCTCTGCCGGACACCGGCTGGCACACAGCCCGCACATAATACAGTCAAAAGACATATCCGCCACCCGGGCGATATCACCCCGGATCGCCGCCTGAATATAACCCATCACATCAATATCCTGAGGGCAGATTTTGGTGCAGGAGTTACACGCAATACAGCGCATAATCTCCGGATAATGACGCACCAGCTCCTGCGTATCCGGTGTTAACTCGTCAATGTTGTAAACCTTCTTGTTTGCCGGATAAAATGGGATTTGAGTCAGATACATCCCATCTTCCACCATCGTCTGACAGGCAAGCCCGACCTTCAATTTGTAGGACTCTTTTGTCCGGTAAACGGTACCGCAGGCACCACAGAAGCCACCCCGGCAACCACAGCCACGGATAAACCGATAACCAGCATACTCCATCGCCTTCATAATCGTCAACCCCTTCGGCACCTGATACGCCTCACCCATTACATAGATGGTAACAAACTCTCCGGGCTCACCTTCTGTGTCTTTTTCTGTCCGGCGTTTCACCCTTCTTGCCATCCGCAAACCTCCTTTCTTTACTGCGTGATGAGGTGCTGACACTGACACCAGCGCCGAACCCCCTCCTGATACAGGTCGGCGCCGTAGCAGTCATTAACAACTATTGCCGGAAAATCCTCTACCAGCAACTCCTGTAACGCCTCCGGACCCAGGTCCGCATACGCCACCACCCTTGCCGCTTTCACTCGCTGGGCAAGCAGTGCTGCCGCACCGCCCACCGCGGCAAAGTAAACCGCACAGAATCTCTTCATCGCCTCAATCACCGCTGGACTACGATTACCCTTACCAATCATCCCCCTTAAACCCGCCTGCAATAGAGTCGGGGTATAACTGTCCATACGGTAGGATGTTGTTGGTCCGCAGGCACCGATCACCTGCCCCGGTTTTGCCGGACAGGGACCAACATAGTAGATAACCGCACCGTTAATTATAAATGGTAGTTCCTCACCCTTTGCCAGCGCCTCTACCAGCCTTTTATGCGCCAGGTCCCGGGCGGTATAGATCTTACCGGAAATAAGCACCGCATCACCCGCATGCAGACCCCGCACTACATCATCGGTTAAAGGCGTGGTAATTTTTTTTACCGCTGACTTGCCATCACCCATAATCCTCTCCTATAAGATGGCGGTCTTATGCCTTGCTGCATGGCAATTAATGTTAACCGCACAGGGCATCGTCGCTATATGGCAGGGAAACGCCTCAATAAAAACAGCCAGCGCAGTAACCCTGCCACCCAGCCCCTGCGGACCGATACCCAGCCGGTTAATCTCGGCAAGCAACTCCTTTTCCATTTCGGCATAAAATGGGTCTGGATGCAACGAACCAACATCCCTCAGCAGCGCCTGCTTCGCCAGCATAGCACACTTCTCTATTGTCCCACCAATACCCACCCCAACAATTACCGGTGGGCAGGGGTTTGCCTGAGAGCGCCACACCCGATCAACTACAAACCGTTTAATCCCATCCGCACCATCCGCTACCGAGAGCATCTTCACCTCACTCATGTTTTCACTACCACCGCCCTTGGGCTGGACAGTTATCTTCAGCCGGTCTCCTGGAACGATATCGTAATAGATTATCGCTGGCGTGTTGTCACCGGTATTCTTGCGTCTCAACGGGTCAGCCACGATCGACTTGCGCAGATATCCTTCGGTGTAGCCCTTCGCCACGCCCTCCTGGATCGCATCTCCGAGCTCGCCCCCATCAACCTGCACCTGGGAACCGATTTCCACCCACACCACCGCCCAGCCGGTATCCTGACAGATGGGCATCAACTCCTGCCGGGCGATTCTCTGATTCTCCAATAGCTGTGTGATAACCTCCCCGCCGGTTTCAGACTCCTCAATGTTTAGCGCCTGCTCCAGCGCCTGCACCATATCATCGCCGAGAACACAGTTTGCCTCAATGCACAGCCGGGCAACCGTATCCCGCACCGTGCTAACAGGTATCTTTCTCATAATTATAATGCCGGGTCTAAAACCCAGGTCTCGGTCTCCTTCGGCAGTGTCGCTACCTTTACCTCCACCGCGGAACTGCCCATCCTTTTCACACCGGGCGCCACCTTAAAAAAATCCTCCACCCGGGCAATTGCAAAACCCAGTTTTGGGGTCTTGTAATGCATCGGAATTACCACCCGGGGATTAATCTTACGCACCAGTTCTCCCGCCTGCCGGGCATCAATCGTAAAAACACCGCCTACCGGCACCAGCAGGATATCAACCCTGCCCAGTGCCTTCAGCGTCGCATCATCAGGAATGTGTCCGAGGTCACCCAGATGGGCAACCCGTAACCCTTCGGTCTCAAAAAGATAAATTGTATTTCTTCCCCGCTCCCTGCCCTGATTCGGGTCATGAAATGTATCCACACCCGATATCTTCACATCTTTTATTGTCCAGTTGCCTTTACCCCTCACCACCTCGGGACTACCTGGCAGGTCTCGCACCCCATTGTGGTCAGCATGGTCATGGCTCACGGTAACAATGTCGGCGAACTCATTTATTGGCGCATACCCTACCGCACCGTCATAAGCACCCGGAACATAGGGGTCAGTAATTACTTTTGTGCCCGTACCCGTGGTTAAAAGGAATGCCGCATGTCCAAGCCATTTAATCTCCATTACCACCCTCCCGGAAAGGACGCATTACCGCCTAATTTACCGGTTCAACTGAAACCCGCTTCTTGGTTCGGCTCGCCCACTCAAACCGCACCCGACCATCCATAAGTGCAAAAAGCGTATCGTCCCGACCGCGACCGACATTCTTTCCCGGTAAAAAGCGCGTGCCCCGCTGCCGCACGATAACCTCACCGGTCCGAACAAATTCACCACCGTAAGCCTTAATACCTAAACGCTGACCAGCACTGTCACGCCCATTCTTTGCTGTACCACCGCCTTTTTTATGTGCCATATCCTGACTCCTTTCAGAGAAGTTTAAGAAAAAATTATAATTGCCAGCCTCTCATAAGTCAAATCAAAAACCGCGGTGCAATACAGTCGCATTTGACATCCTTTTATGACAATGACAATATCTTTTGGTGCGATTAGCAATCGGTGCAGTAATTGCCATTGGCTTTCTCCTCCGGCTACTGGTCGCCCGGGGCACCTGGCTCAATCCTGATGAGGCGATTATCTACCTTATTGCCAATCAGGCT
>CAKZPX010000186.1 GCA_937139435.1 uncultured bacterium | reverse complement strand
AAATCGGATTTCTATTTTATCTATCCAACCAAACCGCGGGAATATGAGAAGACATATAAATGGACGTTCCAGCATGGCGGTATCTCTCTAGAAGAGATGATCGTCCCGCTGGCGATCCTTACACCCCGGAGTTAATGAAGAACAGGGCAGGGGCTAAGCGCTCGGTATAATGCGCGGTAAATGGGTGAAAACGAGAAAGGTTTTGATACTCTTGTCCGGGTAGAGTTCCTGGCAGGCACGGGCATAATGGATTAGTTGTTTCTGATGATATTCATCTTTTAATCGCGGCAGGTCGGTCTCTTTCACCGGGGAGGTTTTGTAATCGTAGATGTGCACTTCGTTGGGTGTAACAATCAACCGGTCTATTCTTAAAGTCCAAATTGTTTCGCCATCGTTATACATTACTGGTAGTTCGGCATAACCATCGGGTCGGGGTTTAATTATTTCCCAGACATCTGATCGGGCAAGGCGCTGGAGATGATTTTTAATAATTGTTACCAGTTCCGGGTATCGTGTGCCGGGGAACTCGGTGTGGTGCAGGAGACGTCTGATTTCCTGGTCCAGGTCGGGTTCGGTCAGGGTTAATTTCTCGCTGGAGATGAGATTGAGGAGCTCATGGAGCACCTTGCCGAGCCGAATATTGTCTCCGCTGTCATCACGATGCAAGTCGTCAGGAGTGTAAAGGGTAACTGAGCGGATTCGGGGCAGAAGAGGAATGGCGGGCAGACCTTCGGCGATAGTAGGTGGTGTTTCCTCCTGGTCGTCTGAAGGCTTTTTCTCAGGTACCCGGATTTCACGCGCCGGGTAACAGTAGACATCGGGTATTGCAGGCTTGAGAGCGAAGCCGGCTTCGGTTTTATCGAGACCCAGGTGAGTTGCGAGCCAGCTGAGCCGGGTGTCATTGGAGGATACGGTATTCTCCGCCCAGACACCGGTGAGAAAAAGCGCATCACTGGCACGGGTGCAGGCGACATAGAAGATGCGTTTTTCCTCTTCAATAGTTTTTGCCTTGTAGGTTTCGTGCGCCGGGTGGTTTGGGAAAAGAGGGGTAATGAGCACATCTGCGGCATCTTTTTCTTCTATTATTATGTTGCGTGCTTGTTGTCTCGGGAGGACTTTTTCATGCAACCCAGGATGAAAGACAATCGGAAACTGAAGTCCTTTGGCTTTGTGCACGGTCATAATCTGGACCACGTTCATTCCGGTGGTGGTAACATCCGCCTTTGCTTCCTCGGTGCCAGCCGATTCCAGAAAGTTTTTGATTTGTAAGGGATGGTGTCCTTCTAATTCCATATCCTGAATTATCCGGAGAAACTTGCGGATGTTTGCCTCCCGTTGTGGCTCCCAGAACTTTTCATAGGCGCGGGTTTGAGTAAGGATACGGTCAACCAGCAAAGAAAGTGGTTCGTGCTGGACCCGGGCTATTACGCTCTTCAGGAGATCGATTGCTGAATAAAGTTTCGTTCCTGGTTTAGCGAGTCGCTTTACCCGTTCCCAGAACAGATTGGGAATGTGGTCCGGGAGGGCGGTTGCGGTTAGGCTGACAGAGAACAGTTCGTTCTCCGGTACGGCAAAGAGCGGACTGCGCAGGATGATGTAAAGAGCGCGGTCATCACCCGGGTCGATAAGGAAGCTGGTCAGGTGGGTAAGATAACGAATTTCATCCTCCTGATAGAATCCAGAACCACCAACAACGAGGAAGGGGATTTCTGCCTCACGTAATGCCGTTTCGATTGCCGGTAGTTGATACGAGGAGCGGATAAGAATGGCGATGTCGCGATATTCGCAGGGACGGGGTTTTTCTCCGGCGTTGTCCTGTCGTTGAAAGATTTCATAGCCAGTCCGGATAAGGGAGTTAATCCGCCGGGCGATGATTTGAGCATCAAGCTCCCGGTAGCGTCCGATGTTACCTTTTGTGTCCACTACTTCGAGGATGATTTCGACTCGACCCGAGCCAGGTGATTCTCGCTTGCGGCGGAAGGGCGCATAACGGGTTTTCCAGGGCGGGGCGTTGGCTGGAGCGTCCATTAATTTAGCGAATAGCGTGTTGGTGAAATTGATTATTGCCGGCAGGGAACGATAGTTGTCTTCCAAGTTGCTACGCTGGACTTTTTCTTTTAACCAGTCCTGCAGTTTCTCTGCTGCTTTACTGAACACTTCAACATTTGCACCGCGGAACATATAGATTGACTGTTTGTCATCGCCAACAATAAAGATGGTCGGAGCGATGCCCAACGCCGATTTCCTTCCTTCCCCGGCACGCCACTCTTCGGTCAATTTGTCAATGATGCCCCACTGCAGGAACGATGTGTCCTGAAACTCATCAACGAGGAGATGGTCGGTGTGTTCGTCAAAGGCGTAAAGGATATTGAGCCAATCCGGGTTGGTGCGGATAAGTTCCAGGGCAAGCAGTTCCATATCATTAAAGTCGACCTGACCCATCTCCCGTTTCGCCTTTTCGTAATTATTAAGAAACCGGTTGGCGAAGAGGTGAAATTTTTTCTTCAACTGGTAGCAGGTGTGGAGGTACTGGAGCTCGTGGTGATACTGTGTCATCTTTTCCGCCCAGCGTCTTTCTTCTTCGGTCAGCCCCCTCTTTCTTGGTTCGCCGGTGGTGGTGGAGAATTTTCCCTGGTGCTTTTTTATAAGTCGAAGAACGCTGCTTATCTTTTCTTCGTTAAAATTCTTTGGAAAAAGGTCGGGATAGTCCGTTATGAATCTACTGCCAGCCTGGTCGTTGGCTAAATCGGTGGCAAGGGTTTTCAGCTGAGCAGGGTCAATGGGCGACAGTCTTCCCCGGAGGATGGCGTTGCGATTGCTGTAGAGTTCCTGCAGCTCCCGGGAAAATTTGCTCCATCCCTCTCGGGTGTCGGAGGTGATCAGGTTAATTAAGAGTTGATAATCTTCTGTATTCGGTCCTGCCTCAGCGATCTCCATCAGGGTATCGTATTTTGTCTGGAGCCAGAGGCTATCCGGGTCAGTGAGGGCATCAAGGTGCGGGTCAAGCCCCAGCAGGTCGGCAAATCGGCGCACCAGAGAAAAGCAGAAGGAGTGGATGGTGGATATGCGCAGCCGCAGGATGTTTTCCTGCAGCAGTCGGTAAAGTTGTTGGTCTTTTTCTTGCGCCCTTTGCAGGATTCTTTCCTTCATCTCTGCCGCCGCCTTTTCGGTAAAGGTGATGGTGAGGATTCTTTCTGGTTTTACTCCCCGGGCGACCAGTTCCAGATACCGTTGGGCGAGGAGTTCGGTTTTTCCCGAACCTGCTGGCGCAAAGACCACCTCGCTGATAAATGGCGGTTCCATCTACACCTCGCTACTCTTTTTTTCGTTTCGGCGATAGCCACAGGTAAAGGCCAAGTCGCAGTCAGAACAGACTGCTTCGTCTGCCGCTTTGGCCGGGAATTTACCTTCCCGGATGCTGGTGACCACTTCATAGGTTGTGTTTAGTGCCGCCTTGATGAGTTCTGTTAATGGTGTATCATGTTGTGCAAGCCAATTGATTTCAGTCAGGGAGTGGATACCGATGTTATCTACCTCTTTCTGGGCGAAATCCTGATGGTTTTGGATTAAATGGGCGTAGAGTGGCAACTGGATATGGGTGCGTTTCTCAGTAATCGCTTTAGCATTAATGACGTTTGAACCGGTTTTGTAGTCAATGATCCGGAGCCGGTTGTTGGCGGCGTCAATGCGGTCAATTCGTCCTTTTACGTTAATGTTAATGTAACTGGCAACATTTCCCCGAAGCGTCAACTCGGTTTTAAACGGTAGAAATCCCTCCTCCCGTAACTGTTGTTCTTTTTTACAAAAATCCTCTAGGATATTTTTGAATACCCGAAAGATTACTTCCCGCCAGAAAGGTGATAACGGGTTTTCTTGTAGCACCGCGGTCAGCGCTTTTTCCACTGCCTGGGGCAACTCTTTAATCGGCACCGGTTTATCTTTATTTTTATAAATCCGGCTCAGGACATCGTGGACAATCAGTCCCCATTCCTGGGCAGCGATGTCAAAGCCGGGTTCCGGAATCTCCTTCAGACCGAGCACCCGTTCAAGGTAGAACAGAAATGGGCAGCGGCGATAATGCTCTAACGCGGTAACCGATATCTCCTGATCCGGACCAAAACGCCGATTTATCTCATCCAGCACCTCGGGCGTTTGGGAGAAGTCAACGTTGACCGCCAGTTCCTCCAGCCTGGTCTGGCTTTTTCTACCGAGATAGAGTTGATGTTCAATCTTGGAGTAGATGGCCGTGCAGAGCGAATTATCAGCAAGGATAGTTTCCGGTGGTGAGGGAATTTCCTGAAGAAATGGTGTGGGCAGAACCGGATTGCCATCCCGGGTTTCATGGTAACTGAGCCAGGGCGGATTTATGCTGGAATTTAAGGTGCGGTGAAAATGAAAGCGCTCCCAGTCGCGATGCCACTCAATATCAGGCATTCCCAGTTCCTTCCGTACCCACTCCGGTAGCAACGGGTCAGCCTGGTAGGCACCGGGCAGGTCTTCCTCGGTCAGTGCGCCAAGGTAGAGATTGGTAGCGGTAATCCCCAGTGTTTCTTTCATACTGAGAACCTTGACACCGGGTTGTTCAGCTTCCGGTGTTCTCATCTGTTGGTCAATGATAAAGGCGAGTAATTTAATGAAGTCGTTGCGCTTCTCTTCCCGGGCGCCAAATTCAGTTTCAAAATCCGCCAGCCGGTCTAATATGTCATAAAGTGCCTTGCGCGTCTCCAGTAGTTCGTAGTCAATATCGTCCCCGGGGTTGAGGGTTTTACCGAAGCCAACCGCTGCCAGAAATTGCTTGAGTCGGTGTGCCTGTTTGCCTACGGTAGCAGCCGGCTGGAGAATCTTTTCTGTAATGCCGATTGCCTGCCGGACGCGTTTTTGCAGTTCCTTAAGAAAAGGAAGTTCCGGGTCATCAGCTTCCAGTTCTTCAGTCCTGATGATGTGGTCGGCGATGTGCTTCCAGTTTTCTTTGCCCTTGATAATACCGGCACGCCGGGAGTATTGGTTGAGGGCGAGTGCACTCAGATCGCGTCTGGTTTCATCAGGATCTTCCGGAAGGCGTAAGAGTCCGGGTAGAAATGGCGAGGCAAAGGCAGCAGTGGTGGCGACCCTTTCGTAATCGGAGTTCAGTGCCTTCAACAGTTCCAGGACAGTGGCAACCGTTGGCAGAACGGAGAGCCGGTTTTCCGGATAGATGGTGAAAGGAATTTCGTAGCGGGCGAACATCCTCTGGACAAGCGGGGCGTATTTTTCCAGCCGGTTGAATATAACATAGGTGTCCGCCGTCTGGAGTTTCTGCCAGTTGGCGTGGATGTGCCGGCAGATACCGGCAATTTCGTCCTCAATGGAGGGAAAACGCCAAAACCGGGAAGGCGGGGCAACCTGTCGGGTGGGGAGGTACTTGGTACTGAAACCGCCTTGAGCGGTGATAAAGTCGGTGAAGGTTCGGGCAAGTCGGTAGGCAGGGTGGTCTTCCCGGCTACCGAATCCAAGTGCTATTGTGATTTCTGCCTGATTGATAAGGGCATTGAGCAGTTCCTTTTCCAGGTAATTGGGCGCAACAAAACTGTCCAGGAGCAATACCTTTATCACCGGATACGCCTGTTTGATCTGCGCCGGGGCTGAGGCGATAATATCCTCATCATCTGCCCAGTTCTTTTCCGTAAGTTTCTTATTATAAACTGTCATTACATTACAGGCGTTGCCTAGGCGTTGCCGCGGTTTCTCATAGCCGGCAAGCAGACGAGAAAAACGGTCTGACAGGTTTACCCATTCATCTCTTGGTATGTGCCTTTTGATGTCGGCGATGAAGTTTGCGACCACCTGGGCATAGCCGATGGTAGGTTTTCTGGTTTTTTCATCATCTCCGGTGCCGGGTTGCGTTAACAGACGCAACACCAGAAGGGGTTTTAGTGCTTTGGGCAGATACCGGCTGGTGTTGAACCGTTCGTGCAGATTAAACGCCAGATGTCGCGGGGTGAAAAATTGGGGCGGGATAAATGCCTTTTTATTGTAAATGCGAGTAAAAATTATCTGTGCCTGACGTAGGTTACGCGGGCTCGGGGTAATGTAGACAATCTCGTTCGGTTCGACACCACTGTCCAGAGCGGTGCGAAAAAGCAGTTCGGTGCCGTCCGGGTTGTTGAACGGCGCAATTAATAATTTTCTTTTAATTCTGGGCAACTTTCAACTCTTGGCGTTTTGCTTCAGCGCGCCTTTTCTTTTTTAACGCCCAGCGATGGCGCCTCCTTTTGATTTTGCTTTTACTCCTTGCCATGGTCCTCCCTTTTATTACTTAATAACTAATAGTCGCCGGACTGATTTCCGGGTGGGGACGATGTAAACCCCTGATGTTAACCGGGTACCGTGTTCGTCACGAAAGTCGCGGATAACAGAATTACCGGCACCGGCGTCTAAACGGCGGATTATGTAACCAGCGGGCGAGTAGATTATAACCGTCTCTTCCGGCTGGACGGGCAGTTTGATGTTCGGTGCGGGTGCCACAATGGTGGAGAAGGCAACCGGGTAGATTTTACCTGTTACGATCGGTCCACCGCTGGTGTTGGTGTCGGCGGAGAGGTTGCCGTTGATTAACTGCCCGGTGCTGGGGATGTTGTTGGTTTCGGTGGCAGAGCCTTCCATTGTGCCGCTGGCTGATGCGGTTATCAAGACTGATGGTTTCCAGTTGGAATAGTTCGGGGGACGATGGAGGTAATGGGTGCGAAAGGGCCTACCCCAGCCATCGTTACCGCTGCAGACCGGGAACAGTTCTGCGCTCGCTGCTTCAAGGGCAATTGAGGGCGAGAATGCGGGCAGGGTAATAAAGAGCAGTAAAACGGATAGCCGGATTTTACTCAGTAACCTTGAAGACCTCATCGTGTTCGTGGACACGGGCAGAGACCTTCATCCCTGCTTCCTGACCGATCTCAATTCTCGGGACTGGCTGATGTTCAATCTGCAGGGATTCAACAATCTGGGTGTGGTCGGTGGTGTGCCCCTTGATATGGATTTTGTCACCGACCGCAATCGCGCCAGCGGTTGCCTTAACAACCGCCACTCCGATTTTGCCAAAGTAGTGGGTGATGACACCGACTTTGGTTTCGGGCATTTTGCACCTCCTTTTTATGGGTAAATCTTTTCCAGCAGGCGCGGGAACGGAATGGTTTCCCGCACATGTTTCAGCCCGCCCAGCCAGGCAACGGTGCGCTCCAGCCCCAGTCCAAAACCGGAGTGGGGAAAGGAGCCATACCGGCGCAGGTCAAGATACCAGTTATAGGCAGAACGGGGCAGTTTATACTCC
>CAKZPX010000185.1 GCA_937139435.1 uncultured bacterium | reverse complement strand
TAATCAGCGGGCGTCCGCGGGCGTCAATGATTACTCCGGAAAGCCCACCTTCTACCATGGCTTCTAATGTCTTTCCGGAACCGGCACCAACATCAAATCCTCTCTCCGGGGTGATAATTGCCTGCGCCGATTCGCCTACCGGTAGGGGGAGAAGCTTTATATCGCCGAAGTTAACCTGTGCTTCAATCTCTTCTTTGTTGTTTTTTATTATTTTTACCCGGACGCAGGGACGTCCTGATTTGCCCTGTCCGGCAGGGGCGATGCTTGTCCCCAGATGGATGAGGCAGTCCTTTTCAAATACCTCCTGAGCAGCTTCCGGGTGAACTTCGGTGAGGACTCCTAAATGGGGCATCATAAATATGGAGTCCACGGTCAGGCGGGTAACACCCTCGGGCTGGAAGGCATCAAGTAACATCATTGCTGCCTGAGCACGCCGTGGTGCGTGGGAGAGTGCGCCACCGGAACCAACAACGAGGTTTAATTCCATCATATTCACCAGAGTTTCGCCGGTTCGTGCCTGGGAGAAGGCGTCCGAGATGGTGCGCTCCTGCTGGATACCTTTTAACCCCACCGCCATGGATTTGTGGTGTTCCAGTGCCAGGCGTAACGCCTCCCGGGCAATTGCCTGTTCCAGTTTTAGATCTTCAAGTGTTGATGGAATTGTTGTCGGGCGAATCATTTTGTTGCGTATCCGATTGCGGACTTCGTCGGGTGGTATTTCAATTGGCAACCAGCGGATGATATTTTCTTCTCCCGCTTCTACCAAAACATTAGAGACCGAATAGGACATGCCAAGGTTGGCGGATACGGTTCGGTTAAAAATCCCCTGAAAGACACTGAATACATCAGTAGTGGCACCACCGATGTCTACCCCGAGGACAGCAATATTTTGCGTTTTTCCAATGTTTTCTATCAAAAGTCCCACCGCACCGGGGGTGGGCATAATCGGGACATCGGTCCAATCCATCAATTTCTTGTAGCCCGGGGCATGAGCCATAACATGCTCCATAAATAGGTCATGGATTTTATGCCGCGCCGGTCCAAGGTTTTCCCTCTCCAGTACCGGACGGATGTTCTCCACTATTACCAGACTCGTTTTATCTTTAAGGGTTTTAAGAACCAGTTCCCGGGCGTCCCGGTTACCGGCGTAGATAACCGGCAGGTTATAACCAATTCCAAAACGTGGTCTGGGGTCAGCAGCAGCGATGAGTTCGGCGAGTTCCACTACGTGGGAGATAGTACCTCCATCTACTCCACCGGACAGGAGAATCATATCGGGACGAAGTGTTCGAATCCGTTCGATTTTTTCATGGGGCAATCGTCCATCGTTAGAGGCGATGACATCCATTACGATGGCGCCAGCACCCAGCGCCGCTCTTGCAGCACTTTCTCCTGTCATCGTCAGCACCACGCCAGCTACCATCATCTGGAGTCCGCCACCGGCAGATGATGTTGAGATGTAAATATCGCTGCCCTCTTTTTCACCGGCGCGAGGTTTGAAGATGCCATCACCTTTTACTAGTTTCACACCGGACAACTCTTCAACTTCCATTACCGAATTTAATACTCCTTTTGTTACATCCTCAAATGGAGCTTCAACAGTTGTCGGCGCTTCTCCCCGGACAATTAAACGATACTCATTACCACGTTTTTCAATAAGAATTGCCTTAGTTGTTGTGGAACCGCAATCTGTGGCAAGGATGCGGGTGATTTTTTCTTTTTCAATGCTCGGCTTCTTCATTGGGCGACGTCTCCTCTTTTTTTCTGTTCTTTTTTGCCGGTGGACGCCGGTTCTCTTCTAACTGTTCAATTATCTTAATAAGAAGTTCAATGTTATTTCGATCTTCAAGCAGGGCGGCTATTTCTTCATATTGATAAAATGGGAATACCGCGGTAATAATGGGCTGGAAGAATACCATTAACTGGGACCCGACGAAAGAGAGCGGTTTTGTTGTTTCTAATAGGACAATCGCAATAGGAGTCAGGCGAAGGTCAACGGTTTTCTGGGCGATTTTGGTGATTATTTCGATGCGTCTTTGGGGCGAGATATCGGTGCTAAACATTATCCGTTAAAATTAACATCCAGTTGCCGGGATGCTCGTGCTTCATCCAATCTTCTTACCGGGGTGGTTAATGGAGCATTAAGAAGATTGTTCGGGTTGGTGCGCGCATCACTGGCTATTTCCTTCATTGCATTAATAAATGTCTCAATGGATTCCAGTGACTCCGTTTCCGTGGGTTCAATCATCAGCGCCTCCGGGACGATAAGCGGGAAATAAACCGTTGGGGCATGAATACCGTAATCGAGTAATCTTTTTGCTATGTCCAGCGTTTTGACGCCAAATTGTTTTAAATTCGTTCCCGAAAACACCACTTCGTGGAGCGGGCGTCGGGTATAGGGCAGGTCATATATCCCTTCCAGTTGTTTGCGAATATAGTTGGCGTTGAGCACCGCACATTCTGCTACCTCTTTTGATCCGTTGGCACCGAGCATCCGGATATAGGTGTAGGCACGGACGAGGATGGTAAACTGACCATGGAAGGCAAGCATTCGACCGATAGAGTCAGGTCGGTTATAATCCAGCCAGTATTTACCATCAGAGAATTTTACTACCGGAGAGGGGAGAAATGGCTCAAGGTGTTTTTTTACCGCCACCGGTCCTGATCCTGGACCACCACCACCATGGGGTGTAGAAAATGTTTTATGCAGGTTAATATGCATGAGGTCAAAACCGGCGTCCCCGGGACGGTGGATACCCAGATAAGCATTAAGGTTGGCACCGTCAAGGTATACAAGCGCGCCGTAACGGTGCATTATTTCACAAATAGTTTTTATTTCGGATTCAAAAAGTCCCAGTGTATTGGGATTGGTAACCATTAGACAGGCGACACAGTCAGAGCAGGCGCGTTGCAGTTCATTTAAATCAATCAATCCATCGGGGGTTGATTTTATCTGGACGGACTGGAATCCGGAAAGCGTGACCGAAGCCGGATTGGTGCCGTGAGCGGAATCGGGAACCAAAACTACGGTGCGGTTTTCTCCCTTTTTCTCAAAAAATTTCCGCACCATCAGAATTCCGGTTAATTCTCCCTGGGCACCTGCTGCCGGCTGGAGAGTTATCGCGTCAAAACCGGTGATTTCTTTCAGGTATTCGCCCAGTTCAAACATAAGTTGCAGGGCACCCTGAGTAAGCGTTTCCTTTTCCATTGGATGGAGTTGGGTGAACCCCGGTAGGCGTGCGGTTTGTTCATTTATTTTCGGGTTATATTTCATTGTACAGGAACCAAGAGGATAGAAACCTTTGTCCACGTGGTGGTTAAGGATGGAAAGCCGGACAAAGTGGCGGATCAGGTCTGATTCTGACACCTCGGGTAACGAGTTATCTTCCCGGAGGTAGTCACCGAGATAGTCGTCTAACGAGAGTTCCGGGACATCGAGCTCCGGCAGTGACCAGGCGCGGCGGCCAGGACGGGAAAGTTCAAAAAGTGATTTTTCCGGACTCATTTTATTCCCATACTCTTTATAAATCTTTTGATTGAGCGGTCGTAGGTTCGTTCCACTGCCGGAGAGAAGAAGCAAGCGGGCAGTTCAACGTGCTGACGGTGATAGGAGATACACTCGCAGCATTTCCCCTTGCGACTGCACGGTTCATAGGTGCAGGGGCAGTTCTTGCGATTAATTTCCAGTGAGCATTCCATACCGTCTATCTCGCAAAATTTTTAAGAAAACTAATATATCGGTCAAGTTCTGCCCGGGTGCGTTTTTCGGTAACTGCGATTAAGAGCCAGTTTTTCCATTCCGGGTTGAAATTACCCAGATCAATCCCGGCAAGAATTCCTTTTTCTATGCCATTTTCAATTATTTCCCCAGCCGGAACAGGTGTTTGGATGACAAACTCCTTAAAGAACCTTTTTTCTTTCGGGACAACGAAGCCGGGAATTTTTTCTATTTCCCGGGCGAGGTAATTAGTTTTTGCCAGGCATTGCCTTGCCACTTCTTTTATACCACTTTTCCCCATCCAGCTAAGATATACTGTCGCCATTAAGGCGCATAATGTCTGGTTGGTGCAGATATTGGATGTGGCGCGTTCCCGACGGATGTGTTGTTCCCGGGTCTGCAGGGCAAGGACATAGCCGGTTTTACCGGAAATGTCTACTGTGCGGGCTGCGATACGTCCGGGCATATTGCGGATGAATTGACGTTTGGTGGTGAAGATACCTAAATAAGGACCTCCAAATGAAAGAGGAATACCAAGGCTTTGTCCTTCTGCAACTGCGATGTCGGCGTTGTAAGCGCCGGGTGGTTGAATTATACCAAGCGATATCGGGTCCACCACGGTTACTATAAGCGCACCGACTTCATGGGTTAACCGGACAATCTCGTTTATTGATTCCAGATAACCGAAAAAGTTCGGCTGTTGAATCAAAACCGCAGCAGTATTTTTATCCAACTGTTTTTGCAGTGCAATAAGGTCGATATTAAAATTCTGCATCGGGATATTAATAACGGGAACATTTAGACCACGGGCATAGGTGGCAACGACCTCCCGGTATAGCGGGTTGACAGTTTCGGCAATGAAAACCTTGTTTTTACCGGTAATGTCACGAGCCATATGGACGGTTTCCGCCAGGGCAGAAGCAGAGTCATACATTGAGGCGTTAGCAACCTCCATGGCAAAGAGACGGCAGATAAGGGACTGGAATTCATAAATTGCCTGAAGGGTGCCCTGACTTACCTCTGCCTGATAAGGAGTATAAGCGGTGTAGAATTCTGACCGGGAGATGATGGTTTCTATTACCGCCGGTATGTAGTGGTCATATGCACCGCCGCCAGCAAAGCAGATGAGTTTATCAGTGCCGCTATTTTGTTCTGCCAGCTGTTGCAAGTGGGAAAGAGCTTCTGGTTCTGAAAGGGGTGGTGGCAGTTTTAGTGCGCGCCGGAGTTTTAATTCTTCGGGAATGGTGTCAAAAAGCGTTTCAATGCTGGGGGCGCCGATTTTCTCCAGCATTAAGCGTTTATCTTCTGGGGTATGAGGTGTAAACTTCAATGGTGCTCCGAACGTTTTACCAATTCGGCGTAGGCGTTGTGGTCAAGGAGACTGTTTATCTCTTCACTGCTGGCAATCCGGATGCGACACAGCCACCCTGCGCCATAGGGGTCGCGATTGATAACTCCGGGCGCATCGCCTTCCGCCTTATGGATATTAACATTCGCCTCCAGTACTTCACCCGAAAGCGGGGCGTAAATGTCAGATGTTGCTTTAACAGCTTCAATGAATCCAACAGGGTCGTTCTGCTGAACCTTTTTGCCCAGTGCGGTGATTTCTACATAGACGATATCAGAAAGTTCTTTCTGGGCAAAGTCGGTAATTCCGACAGTAGCAATATCGCCCTCAATTTTCACCCATTCATGGGTTTTGGTATATCTCAGTTCGGTGGGGATTGATGTCATACACTGCCTCCTTATTTTTTCCTTGAGCCGTATTTATAAAAAGGTGGGGTGACGACCATTGCAGGCGCTTGGCGGTCACGAATTTCAAGTTCCAGTTCTGTGCCCGGACGGGCAAATTCCCTTGCGACGTAAGCCATAGCAATACCTCTGTTCAGGGAGGGGGAAAGTGTCCCTGAGGTTACCGTGCCCACCTTATTTTCCCGGGCAAAAACGGCCATGCGGGGACGGGGAATTGACCGGTCTTTCATTTCCAGACAGACGAGCCGGCGCCGGGGTTTTTCCTGGGCAATCTTTTCCAGCGCATCTTTACCGATGAAGCCATCTGGTTTGTCCAGTTTTACCACAAAGTTTAGTCCTGCCTCCAGGGGGTTGGTGGTCTGGTCAATATCGTTACCATAGAGGCAGTATTTCATTTCCAGACGCAGGGTGTCGCGGGCGCCGAGTCCGATTGGTTCAATCTCAAATTCCTTTCCAGCCAGCATTACTTCATCCCAGACCTTAATTGCCTGTGTTTCAGGGAAGTAGAGTTCAAAACCATCTTCACCGGTGTAGCCGGTGCGAGATATCAGGACTTCAACACCACTGACCGTTCCTGTCGCTGCCCCGTAAAAGCCAATTGTACTTAAATCAATTCCGGATATTTTCTGCAGGCAGGATTCGGACCGGGGACCCTGAACTGCAATCTGGGCAACTTCTTCGGTGATATTTTCCAGTTTGACATCGCCGCTGAGATGCTGTTTTAACCATTCGGTATCTTTGGCGTTATTGGCGCCATTGACAACCAGAAGGAAGTGGTCTTTGAGCCGGTAGACCACCAGGTCGTCCACAATGCCGCCATCAGGATAGCACATTACTGAATATTGCGCCTGATTTTCCGCCAGTGTTGAGACATCGTTTGTTGTCATCCAGTTGATAAAGCGCAGTGCATCATTGCCCGAGATCATTATTCTGCCCATATGAGAGACGTCAAATACACCAACCGTGGTTCTTACCTTTCTATGTTCCGGGACAATACCGCGAAACTGTAGTGGTAAAAGATAGCCAGCAAATTCCACCATTTTACCGCCCGCAGCAAGATGTTTTAAGTAGAATGGCGTTTGTTTTGCCATAGACATGAATATTAGCAAGAAAATATTTTTCAGTCAAGGAAATACTAAAATACTACGGAATGCTGGTTCATCCCCGGACAGGATTTTACTCCTTTTTATTGATGTAGAAACTTTCTTATTGGATGTCAGGGAAACTTTCAATAAAATCTGCCACTTAGAACTATCGGCTGAATAGATCGTTAACCCTGATGTCAATACAATATTTAACTCTGGTGGTTCTGACCGGGTAATTCCCTGGGCTATACCGGGGGTAACCCCGGGTTACCCCCCCTTAAGCGTTCCGGGATAACATATTTGGCTATAACTGTTGGTAAATAAGTGCGTTAGGCATCTTGAAGCGGTTGTCAGACCCCTCACTGGCGATGGTGATGAATATTGCTTTACAAGTATCGGATATTATTAACTGGTCTGGCAGCGGTTCCATCAGGAAGGCGGTGGTTTTTTACCATCTGTGGTTCAGGAGTACTCTGCTATTGTTCTGGTAGAAAAAGATGGTGGGCTGCGTCAGGGAAGAGTGCTTGACTTGCTTATCAATGAGAATAAACTAACCTTTAAAAGTTATGAATTTCGCTTCGGTTGGGCGTCTTTCTTCGGTTCTGGTCTGGGGAATTTTATTCTTGCTGACCGCTCCCCGGAGATTAACGGCTGAAATCAAATTAACTAGGTCGGATAAAACAGGTGTTAGTTTCATTTATGAACCAGGAGAATTATTATATGGAGATAACCAGGAGATTAAATTCAA
>CAKZPX010000184.1 GCA_937139435.1 uncultured bacterium | reverse complement strand
GTGAACCACTGTTTTATAATGAGAGATACAGGGCAGGCTCTTGTTTATATTTTGGAGCGGATAGTTGGTGATACCGTTATTAATAGCATTTCAGGGGTCATCCCCGGAACTATCCGGGTGATAACCCCGGGTTACCCCCTCGGATGTGGTGATAATTATCTTTAACATTCGTAATATCAAATAATTAAAAAATAAAAACCGCAATGAGTATATCTACTTTTATTAAGATAAAACGGTATGCGGTTATTTTTGGTTATTATTTTCAGATGTATGTTAACTGCAAGGCTGGTTTTTTGTTAAAAGTCGTAATGGGCAGCAATGGGAAAACGCCGTCCACTGCCAAATGCCCGGCTGGTGATTTTTATGCCTGGTGGTGCCTGGCGACGTTTGTATTCATTGGTTGCGATTTTCTTCAGTGTCCATTTTACCGTTTCTTGGTCAAAACCCTGCTGGATAATCTCTTTTGGTCCGAGTTCTTCGTCCACATAAAGTGCTATGATCTGGTCCAGTGTTTCATAAGGAGGCAGGGTGTCCTGGTCGCGCTGGTTGGGTCGGAGTTCGGCAGATGGTGGTTTGTTGATTATGGTTTCCGGGATGATTTGCTTTTCCCAATTGATGTAGTGGGCAAGTTGATAAACACGGGTTTTCGGCACATCAGCCAGCACCGCCAGCCCACCGCTCATATCACCGTAAAGGGTGCAGTAGCCAACCGCAAGTTCGCTCTTATTACCGGTGGTTAACACCAGGTGCCCGAATTTATTGGATATCGCCATCAGGATGTTGCCCCGGATGCGTGCCTGGATGTTTTCTTCGGTGATATCGGGTCGGGTGCCGGCGAAGAATTTCTCCATGGTGGCAAGATAGGCGTGATGGAGCGTGGTGATGGGTATGGTCCAGATTTCAATACCGAGGTTCTGTGCCAGGAGATAGGAGTCATCTACACTGCCGGATGAGGAAAATTCCGAGGGCATGGTGACACCAAGCACATTTTCCCTGCCCAGCGCTGCAACCGCAATACAGCAGGTAACTGCCGAGTCAATGCCACCGGAAAGTCCCAGAACAACCTTTTTGAATCCGCATTTTTTCACATAGTCTTTTAATCCTAAGACCAGGGCATGGTAGATCGCTTCCGGTTCTGAAAGGGGCTGATACTCTGGATGGGTCGCGGTGGTTGGGTTCAGGTCAATAAATCTGATCTCTTCTTCAAACCAGGGGAGCCGGGTAATGAGATTGTTATGCCGGTCAAGGATAAAACTACCGCCATCAAATACCAGTTCGTCGTTACCACCAACAAGGTTAACAAAGACAAAGGGAAGCCGATGCCGGGTGACATGGGTGCGGGCGATATCCAGGCGCAGGTTTTGCTTTCCGAGCCAGAAAGGAGAGGCGGCGATGTTGATGAACAGGTCAGCGCCCAGACTCGCCAGAACTGATAATGGGTCTACCGGATAGAGTTTCCTTAATGTGGGCGGGTGTGCGGCGGTAAGTTCCGGCAGGACTGACCAGGCGTCTTCACAGACCGATATGGCAAGTCTGTGTCCCTGAAAGGAGAAGATGTTGACCGCTGGTGCCGGGTCAAAGTAGCGCTGCTCGTCAAATACGTCGTAAAACGGGAGCAGGGTTTTTGCCTGCGAGAAGAGCTCCTCGCCATTCTGGATTAAAATGGCGGTGTTATAAAGACCCCTGCCACCGGATTGTCGGGTGCGGGTAACTGTGCCCAGAAGGATGGCGCCCGGGTAATGCCGGGAAATTTCCTTGACCTCTTTCAGTGCCTCTTCGGACTTCTGGATAAACCAGGTTTGATTCAAAAGGTCACGGGGAGGATAGCCGGTGAGAAAAAGTTCCGGGAATATCACAAGTTCTGGTTTTCTTTCGCTCAGGTGTTCCAGTGCCCGGCGCAGCAGGTCGCAGTTCCCCTTCAGGTCACCCACTGTCGGGTTGAGCTGGGCGATACCGAGTTTCATACTGTTGTTTAAAATAGTTTGCCATATCCACCGCACTTGTCAATTGACCGCAGCGGTCTAAAATAGAAGGTGTTGAGTGTTGTTATTCTTTTTATCATTTTGACCGGCGAACTGGATGAGCAGCCGGTATTGATGCCGGTACCAGAGCACGATGAAGCAACAGAACAACTTATCGGGCACCGGGTGGTGCTCTCAATTGATGATGGGCACCGTTCGGTTTATGAGAAAGTTTATCCGTTATTAAAAAAGTATAATATGACCGCAACCCTGGCGATAATTGTAAATTCACTTTTTAACGATAATGCCGGGTATCTACGGCGGGGCAGAGGATATTATATTAATTATGAAGAGATTAAGGAGATGGTTGATTCCTGTAATGTTGAGATTGCCAGCCATTCCCTTTCTCATCCCTGGCTTACCCGGCTGGACAGTGCGCGTCTATGGCAGGAGGTTTACAGGTCACGGCTGATTCTGGAGTCGTTGTTCGGTATCCCGGTTTTGACATTTGTTTACCCCTATGGGGCGATGGATGCCCGGGTGCGGCGTTTTGTTGAGCGGGCGGGCTATCGGCTCGGTCGGGCGGTGCGACCGGGTGCGGTTAATCTATGGGTTGACCCCTACCGGTTACCAGTTTTTGAGTTGCGCCAGGGGACCGGGCTGGAGGCGGTTAAAAACCACATCCGTAACCATAAAATTTCTAGTATCCTTTTGCACCGGGTTGTGGAAAAACCGGCAGTTTTTACCGAGTGGTCAGTTGATGACCTTGCTGCGCTTTTAGCCTGGCTGGACCGGTGCGGGTTGAAAACAGTTACCCTGTCCGAAATCTATTATGAGTGGCGCCAGCAGGTGATTAACCGAATTATCTTAGAGTGGCGGGACGGTCGGGGTGTTTTTAGTCCGGAGTCGCTACTCCAGGATATACACATCGACGCTACAAGAGCTTTTCAGCCCCGCTAAGGCGAAGGCGGACATATTTTCCTTTTCACCGATAAAGATATCTATATGCCTGCCATTTACTGCACTGCCCACATCATGGGCATAGAAAAGACCGTTTAACCTTTTCCCGTTAACGGTTACATTTTCTGCTTGGGGAATATAAATTGTTGAACCAAGCGGGATTACATCGGTATCTACCGCCACTGATTTGAGTCTTTCAAGTGTATAACCACCATGACCAAGAAACTTATCCACCATAACTACCCGGTCCTGGCGTTTTAGATAGCTTATACATCTGCCGTCCCGCAGCCGGGCGCAGGACTCAATTTTGAAGTCCCGGACAAACGCAGAAGAGAACCTGCCTAATAGTTTTCCATCTCTGGTGTACAATGGAACCGCCCGACTCAGGGGGTATTCCTTTTCATCCACAACCCAGTAATAGGTTACCTTAAATTTACCCAGATAGCGGGCGGTTTTTACCTCCTGGTCTGGAGAAACTCCGGAAAACAGCCAGGCAGGCGGTGGTTGTTTTGTCGGATGCACAGGGGTTGTCTGAATATGGGGTCCCACACAACCGGAAACAAGAAATAAAATAAAAAATAGCACACCCTGCCCTTTCGGGATACCCTTCTCCAGCAGGGGGATAACCGACCAGTGATTCATAGATTATAATTATCCATTTTTTTCGCTCCTGTCAAGCGGTGCGGGATGTGTTGTATAAATTATTTTATTTCAAATGGTTAATCAGAGCGCCGGCAATTTGATGTGCGGTTGATGGTTAAAAAATTGGCTTAAATTTGTTAATGGTGGCGATGGCGGGGTGCCAGGTTTGCCGATATTGTCAGGGGTTATCGGGGTGTTTGAAATCCAGGCGGGGTTGATGGGAATAGGGTGGTTTTTTGCCAAAGTGGTGAAATGCGATCGGGGTGACAACCCGACCCCTGGGGGTGCGCTGGATAAACCCCTGCTGGATAAGATAGGGTTCATGTACCTCTTCAATCGTTCCAGGGTCTTCATGCACCGCTACTGCCAGGGAGTTGATGCCCACCGGTCCACCCCCGAACTTCTCAATTATGGTGAGGAGGAGTTTTTTATCCATATCATCCAGTCCCCGGGAGTCAACCTCCATCTGGTCCAGGGCGAACTGGACGATTTCCTTATCAATTATATCTTTACCCTGAACCTGGGCAAAGTCCCGGACCCGGCGCAGGAGTCGGTTGGCGATTCTCGGTGTGCCGCGGGCCCGGCAGGCAATTTCCCTTGCACCAGCATCTTCTATATCTATCCGCAGGATCCGCGCACTGCGCTGCACAATTTCGCACAGCTCCTCAGCCGGGTAATAATCCAGGCGCAGTATGATACCAAATCGGGAGCGCAGCGGCGCGGTAAGAAGTCCGGTCCTGGTGGTGGCACCGACCAGGGTAAAATACTCCAGTGCAATTCGTTCGGAACGGGCGCCTGGTCCCCGATCAAGAAGGACATCAATACAGTAGTCCTCAAGCGCTGGATAAAGGAACTCCTCCACCGCCTTATTGGTGCGGTGAATTTCATCAATAAAAAGAATGTCGCATCGGGAAAGCCGGGTAAGGATTCCAGCCAGGTCAGCGGGTCTTTCCAGGACCGGACCAGATGAGCAGTAGATGTTGCTTTCTAATTCTGCGGCGAGGATATGGGCAAGGGTGGTTTTACCCAGACCGGGTGGTCCGGAGAGGAGGACATGGTCAAGCGGTTCTTGACGCAACTTTGCTGCCTGGATAAAGACGCGCAGGTTTTCCTTTGTCCGTTTCTGACCGATAAACTCATCAAGAGTTCTTGGTCTGAGCCCTTCATCAAGCGACTCTTCGCCTTTGAGCCGGTGGGGAGAGGAGAGCCTTTCTAAAGGGGGCATAACAGGTTAGGGTTTTTGACCTCCAGAATCCGGGGGCGTGCGCAGGGCAAAAAGCAACACCTCCTGCAGGCTCGTATCCGGTTTTATCACCAGCCGGGCAAGGCGCTCCCTTGCCTCTTTCTGGGTTAAACCCAGAGATATCAGGGCAGCGATAGCGTCGCGCAGGATTGATGGCTCAGGTACAGTAGCAGGAGCGGGGACACGGGAGCGGAGGAGGCGGGCGATGGATTCCGCCTTTTTATCTCCAATACCGGGTGCGGATTTTAAAAGGTCGGTTTTACCCTGGGCAATGGCAGCAACGATTTCCTGGGGCTGGAATCGGGAGAGCAGGTTGAGTGCCGCCTTTGGCCCAACACCCTTAACACCGGTAATTAAAAGGAAGGTGTCCTTTTCCTCCCGGGTGCGAAACCCGTAAAGTTGCACCTCGTTCCGACCGATATTCATCACCACCAGCAGCGTTACCTCTTCGGGCGGGTCCGGGAGATGGCGAGAGGTGGAAAGCGGGACATTGATCTCAAACCCGATACCCGCGCTTTCCAGAACTACCAGGGTCGGTTGTTTATTGATGATTTTACCGCGCAGCTGGGTAATCACATCTTTAACCGGTTTCTCAAACAGTAGGCGACCGCCAGGGCGTCAGCCGCATGTTCAGGGATATTGCTGTTAATCTTCAGCACCTTGCGCACCATATAATTTAACTGGGTTTTTGATGCGCGACCGGAGCCGGTTATCGCCAGTTTTATTGTTGCCGGAGTAAGTTCAATTACCGGTATGTTGCGCTTTGCCAGAGTTAAAAGCAGGGCGCCACGGGATTGGGCAGAAAGGATTACGCTGCGGGCGCCACCGCCATTAAAAAAAAGGGTTTCCACCGCACCAAAGTCCGGAGAATATTTCTTTAATACTTTTTCCAGTTCTCGCGCCAGGTAAACCAGACGTTCACCAGTGGTCGCTTCGCGGTTGGTGCGAATGACACCAAAGTCCAGTACCGAGTTTCGTTCAATGATGCCAAAACCGGTGGCGCTTAAACCAGGGTCAATGCCGATAATACGATGAAATCCGTTATCCCGGTACCAGAAGCCATCAGCCGGCAGAGCCGATTTTCTCCAGGATTTCGTCCGGGATGTCAAAGTTGGCATAAACCTGCTGGACCTCTTCCAGTTCCTCCAGCATCTCAATCAATTTTAAGACCTTCGGGGCATCGTTCTCCGAAACCGGCACGGTATTGGTGGCGATCTGGGTCAGTTCAGCCTGCAGCCATTCTATCCCGGTCTCTTTTAGCCGGCGCTTTACCATCTCAAAGTTTTCTACCGGGGTGATAACAGTGAAACCGGAACTGTCGGTTTGAACATCATCAGCACCCGCCTCCAGGGCCACAGCCAGCACCGTGTCCTCATCAGCGCGGTTCTTCTCAATCACAATTACACCCTTGGGTTTGAACTGCCAGGCAACGCAACCGGCGCTACCCATGGAACCACCATACTTATCAAATACATGACGGACCTCAGCGGTGGTGCGGTTTTTGTTGTCGGTTAAAGCTCGCACCAATAGTGCCACGCCACCGGGCGCATACCCCTCATAGAAAATCTCTTCATAAGTTACACCCGGTAGTTCACCGGTGCCCCGTTTTATCGCGCGTTCAATATTTTCTGCCGGCATGTTAATCGCCTTTGCCGCGTCTACCGCGGTACGCAGGCGGGGATTGGCTTCAATGTCGCCACCACCGATGCGGGCTGCGGTGGTTATTTCCCGAATTAATTTGGAGAAGGCTCTTCCCCGGGCAGCATCGACCTTACTCTTTTTGTGCTTGATGGTTGCCCATTTAGAATGTCCGGACATAATATCCTCCTGAAGACAAATTTTCTCTTCTGAAGTTCACAGCAATATTGTAAGGATATTATTAGGAGTTGTCAAGGATTGGGTGTGATTCTACTTTGCCCAGTTCACCCGATGCTGGGTGATACTGCCCCCGGTGCTGATGGTGACCAGGTAGGTTCCCCGGCGCACCGGGCGCCCTTGCTGGTCTGTGCCATCCCAGGTGACGGAATGGTATCCGGCACTCTGGCGCTCCCGCAGCAGTGTCCGTACCGGGCGACCGAGCATGTCAAAAACCTCTGCCTCAACCATTCCGGTTTGGCGGAGGAGGTATTCAACCCGTAGATAACTACGGCGTACTGCGGGCTGGGCACGGACAATGGTTACCAGTCCCTCCCGCCGCTCTTTTTCCCTGATGCCGGTTGCGGTGGTGCCCACCGAGAATACGAACACCGGGTGGTTATCACTGGCAAGCATCAGGGCGTTTTTGATGGCGTTCCTTTCCGCAATGGTGAGAGGGATGGTGATAAAACCGGAGAGACCCAGGGTGTACGCCTGCAGCAGGAGGTTGAAGGCAACAAACCCCGCCTCCTGCATTGTTCGGTAGGAGGCGGTGTCATTGACACAGGCGACGATGTAGGCGGGGGCTGTTGATGGGATGCGGGCTGATGCCTGACGCAGTTCTGGTCGGCGGTCGCCGGTAAGGAGGCGCTCCAGGCGGTGGTCACGGGTGGCGAGGTTTGTCCCGGGAGGTAGACGATTGTGAAACAAATCCACGCCTTCTTCCCGGACAAGGTAGATCCTGCGGGTAAGAAAGTAGCCGGCAACCGCACTGGGCACGGTTAGCCCGTAGCGGTTATTGGTGGTAATATGCGGTGTAGCACCATAACCTGCCCAGAGCAACTGGGAGTAGGTTTCCAGGCTAAGCCCAACCGGAGAGAAGAGCGAGTCCTGGGTGTATTCCATCAAGGCAATCTCAAAGGTATCATTGCCATTAGTAATTGGTGGTGGCAGGCTGGAGTCAGAGGAGATGGCGACCAGGGTTGTGTCCAGGGGACGGGACGGAGCATTACCAAGGACAATGACCATCTTGATTTCGCGTTCGGGATTCCAGTTGGCGTTGGCGTAATCGGTTGCCCATTTCATCGGGCAGGCAACAACATTGCCGCCGCTGTCGGTGCGAAAGGCGGTAGCGGCAAGCACACCGGCCTGAATTGCCATACCAGCATCTTCCTGTCGGGGTGTGGCGATCCCGACCTCAAAGGCAGAGCCGGAGTTGTACCGATGGTCACCGGCAAGATGCACGGTCAGACTGCGGCTCTCAGGATGATAGCGATACACATTTTCCGGCGTGGCAACATAAAACTCCCGAGACCCGCCAGAGAATGGTGCCCGGGTCATTGCCCAGAGGACATTGGCTAAAACCTGAAGAGGCAGGTTGGACTCAAATCCGGAATGAACCGAGTATCTGCTGTTTAAGAGCAGTTCCAGAGAGTGGCGGTGGATTACCGGTGCGGGCAGGGTTTCTGGTCTGGTATATCCCGCAAGGAGGGCGGGGAAGATGAACAGGAGTTTGAGCCAGAGCCAGGTGCGCATTACATTATTATAATAGCAGGTTTCTCTTTATCGGTCAAGGAGTGCATTGACAACCGGCTGCCCGGCTTTATTATTTTTGCAAGGTAAGTTTTAACCGCCAGGAGGATTTATGATGAATGAATCACCGTCTGCCCGTGGTGTCCAGCGCTATATTGAAGAGGCAAAAGAGGTGCTTCTGGAGCGGGAACGGCGGTGGCAACGGGCAAAGGGTATGCGTTTTGACACCATTGCGGTGCACGGGCTTTATACGGTTGATGAGGCGATAAAGAAGAATCAGGGCGCGATAATTGAGCCGTTGTTTCTCTCTTCGGCCCAGGCGTATCGGGATGCGGATGAACTGGAGGCAGCGCTCAGTTATCAGATTCCTACCTGGTGCTATACCCGGATCCACAACCCGACACTGGGTTATCTGGAGGACACGCTGGCGCTCCTGGAAACCTATGGTTCGGATGTCCGGGCCGGGTGCTGTGTTTACTCCTCCGGGATGGCGGCGATCGAGAATGTTACCGACACCCTTCTGGTCCGGATCGGGAATGAACGACCCAATTTTGTTTCCCAGTGCCAGATTTATGGCGGGACATTTCAGCAGTTCAATGTCCGGAAGATGCAGGAGCGGGGGATAGAGGTGCGCTGGGTGCTGGAGCCGGCAGATATTGATGAGTGGCGGAAGAAAATAGACAAAAACACCCGTTTCCTCTATGCCGAGACACCTTCTAATCCGGGTTTGCAGTTCTTTGATCTAAAGCCGGTGATTGAACTGGCGCACAGCCACGGTATACCGATGGTGGTGGATTCAACCATCGCTTCACCGGCGCTTATGCGTCCGTTGACCTTTGGTGCCGATATTGTGATTCACTCTGCAACCAAGGTGATGAGCACATCTGGTATGGGGATGGCGGGTGCGGTGATTGCCCGCCAGCCGATCGTGAGCAACATCCCCAATGGCGAGATGAAGGCGGACTTTGCGCTCTATCTCAAGCGTTATCCCCAGCGCGACCAGGGTGGCTGTCTTCATCCGTTTCAGGCTTTAATGACCTTAAACGACCTGCGCGACCTGCGCCACCGGGTGGACCGCTTGAGTGAGAATGCGTTGATTGTTGCCCGGTTTCTGGCGAGCCATCCGGCGGTTCTGGAGGTGAATTATCTCGGGCTGGGAGACCACCCCCGGCACAAGGTGGCATCAGACTATTTTTTCCTGGTTGATGCTGAGGTTGACCCGCGCTATCAGCGACCGGTCAATCGCTACACCCATCTCCTGGCTTTTCGCCCCAGAGGTGGGCATGAGGCGGCAAGAAGGGTGTTTGACCGGTTGCAACTGATTTATCGGGCAACCGACCTGGGACGGGTAAAGACGGTGGCAACAATTCCTGCCATCTCCACCCATCTTTTACAGGGTGAGGAGTGCCGGCAGATGGCGTGTATCCCCAATGACCTGATCCGGCTCTCGGTGGGTGCGGAAGACCCGCAGGATATAATTAATGACCTTAAACAGGCGCTGGAAGGGAGATAGGGTATGCGATTTTACTCCACCAATCTGGAGTCAGTACCGGTTGACCTGCGCACCGCACTTTTAATCGGGCAGGCAGCGGATAAAGGGCTTTACATGCCGGAGCGGATACCGGTGTTGAGCAATCCCGAGATTGAGGGTTTAAAGGGGAAGTCCTATCCTGAGGTGGCGTTTGCGGTGATGCGGGTCTGGACCCACGGGCTTTTAACTGCGGACGAGCTTTTAAAGGTTTGTTATGAGTGTTATGACTATCCGGTGCCCCTGGAGCGGGTGAACGCCCGCCGCTATCTGATGCGGCTTGACCGTGGTCCGACCGCCTCGTTCAAAGACTTTGCTGCCCGGATGATGGCGCGCCTGTTGCGCCATATTATCAAAGAGGAGGGCGGCGAACTTGTGATCCTTACCGCCACATCGGGTGATACCGGCAGTGCGGTTGCCCATGCCTTCCACAATGTGGAGGGGATAAGGATGGTGGTGCTTTTTCCGATTGCTGAGGTCTCGGTGCGCCAGCGTCAGCAGATGACCACTCTGGGCGGTAATGTGACCACGATCGGGGTTGAGGGCAAGTTTGACGACTGTCAGGCGCTGGTCAAGCGGGCGTTTGCTGACCCTGATTTAAGGCATATCCGTTTCTCCTCGGCAAACTCCATTAATATCGGACGGCTTCTGCCGCAGTCGGTTTACTACTTCTATGCCTGTGCCCAGCTTGCCGACCCGGGTGTTCGTCCGGTGTTTGCGGTGCCTTCGGGCAACTTTGGCAATATGTGTGCCGGGATGCTTGCCTGGCGGATGGGTCTACCCGCAGCGCGGTTTGTGATCGCCACCAATGAGAATGACGAGTTTCCCCGGTTTCTGGCATCGGGCAGATACGAAAAGATTGTGCCATCAAGGAAGTGTATCTCCAATGCGATGAATGTCGGACATCCTTCAAACCTGCCCCGGCTGGTGGCGCTCTATGGCGGTGTAATGGATGAGCAGGGCAATATCAGAAAGGCGCCGGACCTCGGGGCGATGCAGCGGGATATGTTCTCATTAAGTATCACCGACCAGGAGACAAGGGAGACGATTGTCTCTGCCTACCAGCGGCACCGGACAATTCTTGAGCCGCATGGCGCGGTGGGCTGGGCAGCGCTGGAACGGTTCGCAGCGGAAAAGGAGCCGGAACTGGCAATTGCGATTGAGACCGCACACCCGGCAAAGTTTCCAGAAGAGATTAAGAACCTTCTGGGTATTGACCCGGAGCCACCGCCCGCACTTGCCGGTCTGGAAAATAAGCCCGAGCATTACACCACCGGTCCAGCCGACTACAACTGGTTTAAGGACTTTCTTCTTCAACAGCGGTTTCAGGTGTAGGTGATGGGTAAGTTTATTGTGTTTCTTGGTGATGGGATGGCGGACTACCCAGTTCCAGAACTGGGCAACAGGACACCGCTGCAGGTGGCGCAAAAACCGACAATTGACCGCATCGCCCGGCTGGGCAGGTGCGGGACATTTATCACCGTGCCCGAGGACATGCCACCCGGTTCTGAGGTTGCCAACCTCACCGTGCTCGGTTATGACCCCAGGCGCTATTATCAGGGTCGGGGTGTGATTGAGGCGGCAAGTCTGGGTGTGGAACTGGCACCGGACGATGTTGCCCTGCGCTGTAACCTGATCTGTATTAAAGATGGCAGGATAAAGAACCACTCTGCCGGTCATATCAGTACCGAGGAGGCCGGGCTTTTGATTGAGGAGGTCAACAAACAGCTCTCTTCACCACTGGTGCGCTTCTATCCTGGATTTACCTACCGGCATCTCTGTGTGGTAAAAAATGGTTCAGCGCTGGTGGAGTGCTTCCCACCCCATGACCATGTGGGCGAGGAGGCGACAAACCTCCTGCCCCGGGCAAAGGCTAACGAAGGAGAGGCAACCGCCCAGCTGCTCCGGGAGCTGACTCTTCGTTCCTGGGAGGTTCTGCCCGGGCATGCGGTGAACCTCCACCGGACATTGCTCGGTAAAGACCCGGCGAACTCGCTCTGGTTCTGGTCACCGGGAAAGAAACCGCAGATGCCGACATTTCAGGAACTTTACGGGTTAACCGGAGCGGTGATTTCAGCGGTTGACCTGATAAAAGGGCTGGGTGTTTATGCGGGGTTTGATGTGCTCAATGTGCCGGGTGCGACCGGTTTGATTGACACCAACTATGAGGGCAAGGCGGACGCCTGCCTTGGGGCGCTCGCTGATCATGACTTTGTTTACCTGCACCTGGAGGCACCGGACGAGGCCGGACACAGTCGGGATGTTCAGCAGAAGATTAAGGCGATTGAGTATTTTGATTCCCGGCTCGTTGCCCGGGTGATGAAAGGGCTGGAGGAAAAAGGGATTAGGGCGACGGTGGCGGTTTTGCCTGACCATCCCACGCCGGTTGCCCGGGGTAATCATGTTCATGGTGCGGTACCGGTCGCCATTTACAACCCGGACCTGGCACCAGACAGTGTCGAGCGATTTGACGAGGAGGCGGTAAAGGCGGGAGTGCTGGGTGAACTGCACGGCGATCAGTTTATCCGGACACTGTTAGGTATTAAATAAAACAGGGCAGGAGTTTAACAAAGTATGATTGACACCGGTCAGGTTTGTTAATATAATCAACCGCTGGTTATGTCAGGCGCAAGCCATCCCGGCCAGCCCG
>CAKZPX010000183.1 GCA_937139435.1 uncultured bacterium | reverse complement strand
ACCATCCTGTCCGGCGCATCTGGAAACAGGAGCCCGGACAGCCCCGGGTCGCCTTTTCCTACTTTGAACGACGTCGCCCCCGTCAGGAGGAAGAAGTTGGAGAAGATGTTACTACACCCGGTCAGGCCTTTGGACGCTATAAATTTCACTGGACACTATCTGACCACTTTTATTTCCTTGCCCGCGCCGGTTTCCAGGTGGTGGGGATTGAAGAGGTGGGTGATGCC
This sequence comes from uncultured bacterium, assembly GCA_937139435.1. Classification (GTDB taxonomy): domain Bacteria; phylum Hydrothermota; class Tepidihabitantia; order Tepidihabitantales; family Tepidihabitantaceae; genus Tepidihabitans. The sequence goes on along the minus strand of CAKZPX010000183.1, from coordinate 2,243 downwards.
CGGGAGAACTGGGAAATTACCAACCTCTCCGGTCTGCCCGAACAACTGGTAATTGCCGCGGACAAGCCCCGTTAAAAACACCGGTTGCAACATCTATCTTCCTCAGCAACACCACGCCCGCCCTGTTAGAAAAACCTATTTCCCACCCCGGCATAATTTTAACAGACCGATGTAATAACAGATGATGGTTACACCGGTCAACATCTTTATTTAACGGTACTTATCGGAAAAATAATTTATCAAAAATTATTAAACCGGGCAGGAGGGGGGATAACCCGGAACATCGTCTTTAATCTGGTGCCGTCGTCTCTATCTTATGATGATACCGGTACTTATCTTCCGCTGCCACCAGAGATGCCATTTACGGCGGGATAACCGGCTTAACCATTATTTTAGCCGCTGGTTTTGCCCGGGGTTTTCTTCTGGATTCTATTCGTCATCTCTGTTATCTATTTTTCCGGCACATGCCCAGAACCGGTTTTCTTTTTCTGAGCGCATACCGCTGCTGGTTCCGGGATAACCCTGCTCAGCATCCGGATAACTGTTAACCGGTAACTGCGGTCCGGGACAACTGGATATGCGGGTTGATTTTTAGCAAAAGATGGTTATGATTTAGTATGAAGGATGAAATAGTTGCTGGTTTAAAAGAGGCGATGCTGGCAGAAAAGGCAGGGATTGAGTTTTACAAGACCGCAGCTGAGCGCACAGTGGATGAGAGGGGCAGAGAGGTGTTTACGGTTCTGGCTGATGAGGAGGCAAAACATCTTGAGTATCTGAAGAGGCAGTTCGGGCACCTGCTTACTGGAACCGAGTTTGAGCCCCTGAAAGTGGAGACGCAGATTCTGGATAAACCCGGTCCAATTTTCTCTTCGGCGCTTGTCTCCCAGCTGAACAATGCCCACTGGGAGATGACCGCACTGGCGGTTGGTATGGCACTGGAGCAGGCAGCGATCAGGCGCTATCAGGAACTGGCGGGCAAAACAGAAGATCGGATAGCACAGGAGTTCTTTTTGAGTCTGGTGCGCTGGGAAGAGAGCCATGCCCGGGCACTGGAGAAGGAATACGAGAGGTTAAAGGAGTCTTACTGGGAGCAGGCGCAGTTTGCGCCGTTTTAAGGGCTTTTTCCGGTCCGGGTAAGTTGCGAGATCAGGGTGTTGACCTCTCTTTGCCGGGAGGAGATATCCTGCTCAATCTCTTTTCGCTGGCTGGCGGTAAGCGGTGAGGAGAGGCGTTCAACGTTGGTCCGGATCAAGCCGAGCTCCCTTTCTATCTTGCTCATAAGGGTGCGTTGTTCGGGTGTGGGGTTTTGTTCAAACCGTTTTTTAATTGACTCATAACGAGTTCTTATCCGGGTCAGTTGTTCCCGGGCACGGACAACAGAACCATCTGCTGGTGCGGTGGGCACAGTATCAGATGTTCGCCGGTCGGTTCTTTTTGCGGTTTTTAGCGAGTCGCTCTTCTGGACAACCCGGCGCAGTGGTTTTTCCGCTGAACCTTTTTTTCTTCCGCCCAGGGCGGCAATCACACCAATGACACCGATCAGGAGGAGAAGTCCTCCGGCAATAATTATGCGGTGGTCAATTATGCTTCTGCCCAGTTTGCGCACGCGCAGCTTTTCGCCGCAGGCAAAGCAAACCTTCTGCCCTGGTTTTACCGGCTCACCACAATGGGGACAGCGCACAGCGGTATCAGGAAGGGTTGGGTGCTAACTGCTGGATGTTAAGTTCTGCCAGTACCACCGGGAAGGGCAGTTCCAGTCTTTCCAGCACCTGAGGATGGAGTTCGCCGATGATGCCCACAGGCGTGCTGTCGGTCGTGGAGATAAGCGCTGACCTGCCAGTGATAAAGTACGGGTAGTCAGCCGGGGTAAGGTTAATGTTTAAGTCCAGCTCATGGGCAAAGGCGTCAACAACCGCCTTGATATCGGCAAAGCCAGCGTTAGCATCAGCGATGCCGATGGCGATATGGCGTGCCGCTGTGGCACCGGTTTCTGACCCGGGATGCAACTGGAATACATCGCCAATTTCAAATATCTTCTGGGGCAGGTGCTGGGTGGAGTTGCGGATGTAGGTTTTTAAGATGCCCTCCTGGAGGTGCCGGCGCAGGATGGTGCCCTCTACGGTAACCGGATTTTCTATCACCACCGACTGTCCATCGTCCGCGATCCCGAGTTTTGTAAAGTGGTCAGCGGGATTGGTCAGGGTGAGGGTGGTGATTTCAATGAACCCGAGACCGGCAAGAAC
>CAKZPX010000182.1 GCA_937139435.1 uncultured bacterium | reverse complement strand
AGAAGGACATAACCGGAACGGTCAATAACGGGTGCACCATCAAGACCGGACGGCAGCTTGTAAGCACCCAGCCGGTTGCAGTTGCTACCCGCATCCTCAAGGTAGTAAAGCGTATCATCGCCATCGGAAACGATATATATCTTATTACCGTTTATCGCCGGTGTACCCCAGCCGTGCTCGGTGGTGTCCGGTTGCCAGCGCCATGCCCGGGATAGATTAACGGCATTAAAGGCGTAAAGATAACCGTCATCACTGCCGATAATAATATGCATCTGGTTGGCGCAGTAAGCCGGATGCCCCTGGAAGGTATAGTCATCCGGTGCCTCTCCTTTCGGGCTGTAGGCTGACGCCTTCCTGCGCCCGTTGCCATAGCCTATCGCGTATAAATACCCGTCATCGCAATAGGTATAAATAAGGGTATCAGTGCCCAGATTAATCACCACCGCTGATGCGAGTCCTGGTGCAGAGTCCTCGGTAGGACCACGGAAACTCCAGCGCACCCTGCCCGCCGGCACCACAGTTATCTCTACAGAATCCAGCGCACTCTCAGAACGCTTTTTATCCCGTGCCTTGTAACGAACCTTGTACGTTCCTTCATTACGATAATTATGGGTTGTTACCAGCGTCTCGCCCGGTGCCACAAACTTACCAACCCACCCCTTGGAGCCATCGCCAAAATCAAAGTAGAACTGGATGGAATCGCCCTCTGGCTCATCAGCACCGGCAAGAAACTCCTGATCAACACCCTTGGACACAAGCGGTGGCACCCAGATCCAGACGTTTGTCGGCGGGTTGTTCGGCAGTACCCGGATACTCTTTGTGCCGGAAAACTCAGAGATCTTTGTCGGGTCTTCTTCAAGGTAAGCGGCAACCCGGAAGTTAAATGTGCCGACAGCGGTCCACTTGGGATAAATATCCACCGTGTCGCCACTGGCTACCACATCCGAGGTGTCCTTCTTGCCATCCGGTTGTCCCAGGTCAACAATAAAGCGCACCTCTTTATTGCCGGAAACCGAGGTGAACACCTTTATTGTTGTCGCAGCATTAACCCAGGTTGACTCCGGTGAGTAGGAAATAACCGGTGTGGAGGGCGCCTTGGACTTGGGACAGCCGGTCGTCCCGAAAAGAACCACCAGCGCCACTAATAAAAACAGGGCAAAAGACTTTTTCATTATCTATCCTCCTTCTTCAATTTATTGTTTTTCTCCCGCTATCTTGTTACTGCCGGTCCATGGAAATAACCGATCTCCGGATACCGGCAGAACCCGCCTTTGCCATCATCAAAATAGTAGTAGTAGTTGTGATAAACTCCCTCATAAAGACGGGTGCGGAAAATGTAAACTCCAGTATGAGATTTCCCCTGAGCCAGCCTCATCGTATGGGGGTTACCGTTAATGTAGATCTCTGCCCGTGCCGGCGGGTCATTATCCTGGTCGCGATACTCAACATAGTAAGTAAACACCCCACCGGGCGCCCCGGCTGACGGCCATACCCTGGCACCATAGAGCCGAGGAGCGGAGTTAACAGTCTCAATTACCTTTGGTCCATAAAAAACACCATACTTCGGGTGCAGAATACAATTGCCGCAATCATCCGCCGCAGCAAAATAGTACACATGATTGCCGGGGGTGAGTTTGGTTTTGTAATAGTAAATACCATCTGCCGG
>CAKZPX010000181.1 GCA_937139435.1 uncultured bacterium | reverse complement strand
CGGTTGGTGCCACAGATGAAATGACCAGAATCGCCAGTTTTTCTAACTATGGAGCGGAACAGGAACTTGTTGCCCCGGGCGTGGCAATCATTTCCACCACCGTCGGCAACGGTTATCTGGAAGCAAGCGGTACATCAATGTCCTGTCCCCAGGTAAGCGGTGTCGCCGCCTTAATCCTTGCCTCGGCACCGGCAATGTCGCCCGCCCAGGTTCGGGCAATCCTTGCTGCCAGCGCCATTGACATCAGTACCCCGGGTCGTGACGACTACTTTGGCTACGGTTTGGTGAATGCGGCAAGGGCGGTTGCCCTGACCAGAATTTTATCACGTGCCGGCACAACCCAGCCCGACCGTAGCCCATCTTCCTCGCCGACCGTCATCACCCGTAACACTCTTACATTACCACCAGCAACTCTGTCGTTAAGGGTGTTTGATCAGACTGGCCGGATGCTATTTTACTCTACTGCTCCCAGCAGAAGACTGCGGTTCCCCGGAAAAGGACTATTTTTTATCTCTATACAGAAGACTGACGGTACAACCCAAACAATGAAGGCAGTTGTACCTCATTAATCAGGAGAATATTCAGCACAGCAGTCCTCATTCTCCCAGACCGTAATCTTTAACACCGGATAAAACTTTGCCATTTCATTATAAAAATGACGGGCAAGGTTCTCGGCAGTAGGATTAAAATTGTAAACCTCGTTTAATAAACGGTGGTCTGGAAGAATACTCTCCAGTCGGGACCGCAGCTCAACAAAATCAACCACCATACCCGGGGGCTGTAAATCCTTTGAACCAACCGTTACCTCCACCCGATAATTATGCCCGTGCATATTCTCGCACTTACTCTCCTTGCCGGAAATAAAATGTGCCGCACTAAAACTCTTGCTTACTCTTACTGCCCACATAACAAACCAGCCTCCGCCTTAACCCAGAAATAGCCTAAACCCGATCCGGGAACTTTTCTTTGAGATAGTCAACAATCTCCTGGGTAGGTGTACCCGGACCGAAAAGCTGCCCACAACCCATCCTATAGAGCACCTCCATATCCTCTTTGGGAATTATCCCGCCTCCGAATACCAGGATATCATCCGCACCCTTTTCCTTCAACAACCGCATCACCTCGGGAAAAAGAGTCATATGGGCGCCGGACAATATTGAAAGTCCCACCGCATCAACATCCTCCTGGATTGCCGCCTCAGCAATCATCTCCGGAGTCTGGTGTAGTCCAGTATATATCACCTCGAATCCAGCATCACGCAGTGCCCGGGCAACAACCTTGGCACCCCGGTCATGACCATCAAGCCCGGGTTTAGCAATTAAAATCCTCAATTTCTTCTTCATCTTCTCCTCCTAAAACTAAAACATCGGCGGTTCTGAATAAGTGCCAAAGATCTCCTTCATCGCTCCACAGATTTCCCCGAGTGTAGCATACGCCCGCACCGCCTCAAGAATCGGATACATTACATTATCCTTGCCGGCACAGGCGTCTTTTAAATCTTTAAGTGCCCGTTTAACCCGCTCGTTATCACGGCGCTGACGAAGCCGTGCCAGTCTTTCCCATTGTTCCTTTTCCACATTCGGGTCAATCTTGAGTATCGGAATCTCCAGTCGTTCGCCTTCCAGCACATACTTGTTGACACCAACAACTGTGCGCCTGCCCTCATCAACCGCCTTCTGGTACCGATACGATGCCTCGGCGATTTCTCGCTGGGGAAATCCATGCTCAATCGCCTTCACCATACCACCCAGGGCGTCAATCTTCTCAAAATACTCATAAGCCTGACGCTCCAGTTCCCGGGTCAGTGCCTCAACATAGTAAGAACCCCCCAGCGGGTCAATCACATTTATCACCCCGGTCTCCTCAGCAATGATCTGCTGGGTACGCAGGGCGATCAACACCGCCTTTTCAGTAGGCAACGCCCAGGTTTCGTCCATTGAATTAGTATGCAAACTCTGCGTTCCGCCCAGCACCGCAGCCAGCGCCTGAAAGGCGGTGCGCACGATGTTGTTTTCTGGTTGTTGTGCTGTCAGTGTGCAACCTGCCGTCTGGGTGTGGAAACGCAAAAGCCAGGATTCCGGTTTCTTCGCCTTAAATGTCTCACGCATCTCTCTTGCCCAGATCCGGCGTGCCGCTCGGAACTTGACGATCTCTTCAAAGAAGTCAAGATGAGAGTTGAAGAAAAATGACAGTCGGGGAGCAAATGTGTCAACATCCAGACCGGCTTTTATCCCCGCCTCCACATAGGTCATGCCGTCCTTCAGGGTAAACGCCAGTTCCTGGGCAGCGGTTGAACCCGCCTCGCGAATGTGGTAACCAGAGATAGAGATGGTATTCCACTTCGGCACATGCTTGGCACCAAAAGCCATTATATCGGTAATTATCCTCAAGCTCGGTTCGGGCGGAAAAAGCCAGGACTTCTGAGCAATATACTCCTTTAAGATATCGTTCTGAATTGTCCCGCGTAATTTTTCGCTCGGCACACCCTGTTTCTCTGCCGCAACAATGTAAAATGCCCAGAGCACCGCTGCTGGTCCGTTGATTGTCATAGAAGTGGAAACCTCGCCCATCGGGATACCATCAAACAAAGTCTCCATATCCTCAAGCGAAGATACCGCTACCCCGCACCTGCCCACTTCACCCCTTGCCATCGGGTCATCCGAGTCTCGCCCATAAAGAGTAGGAAAGTCAAACGCTACTGAAAGCCCAGTCTCCCCGTGGGCAAGAAGAAATTTGTACCGGGCGTTAGTATCCCGGGCGGTGCCGAAACCGGAAAACTGGCGCATCGTCCAGAGCCTGCCCCGATACATATTGTGGCGAATGCCCCGGGTAAATGGATATTCACCGGGAAAACCCAAGTCGTACAGGTAGTCCAGATCTTTTATGTCCGCCGGCGTGTAAAGGACATCAACCGGAACTCCGGAAACAGTTTGAAACTTTTCTGGCTCACCTTTATTAACACATCCCAGCCAGCGTTCTTTTTCGTCTTTGATCTTTTCTATATCCTCATTTGCCATTAAACCCTCCTTTGTTCATTCCCGAAATACATTTTCCAGAGCATATCTGCCACCTGATAGGGAGAAACCTTCCGCTGTTCAACATCACTTACCATTTCCTCCAGCCTCTTCCTCACTCCGGGCTGGTGATAAAACACCTCGCGCAGTCTTTCCTCAATTATTCGTTCGATCTCGTTGCGAATCACTTTTCGGCGCCGCTCACTAAGCCGGTTACTCTCTTCCAGATAGCGCCGATGAGCTAAAATTTTATTGAAAAGTTCCTCCACTCCCTTACCGGTGGTCGCTACTGTCTTTACCACCGGGGGCATCCAGCCATCGTTCTTTGCCCGCATCTCAAGCATTGTGCCAATTTCCATCACCATCCGGTCAGCACCCTCCCGGTCGCTTTTATTAACACAATAGACCTCACCGATCTCCATCAAACCCGCCTTTAAAGTCTGAATAGCATCTCCGGACTCCGGCACCAAAACCACCACGGTGGAATCCGCTGCCTCGGCAATGTCAAGCTCCATCTGCCCTACCCCTACCGTCTCCACGATAATAAAATCCTTGCCAAAGGCATCCAGTATATCACAAACCTCTTTGGTCCGACCGGCCAGCCCTCCCAGACTGCCCCTTGTTGCCATTGAACGGATATATACCTCGGGGTCGGTAAAAAGCGAACTCATTCGCACCCGGTCTCCCAGCACCGCGCCTCCAGAAAATGGTGAACTCGGGTCAACCGCTACTATCCCCACTTTTTTCCCCTGGCGCCGGCACTCCATTGCCAGCTTTTCCACTAAGGTACTCTTACCTGCTCCGGGTGGACCTGTTACACCAATCCGATAAGCCCTGCCCATCATCGGATACAGTTCGTCGAGCAAAAGCGTTGCCTCTGGAGCACCATTTTCCACGAAAGATATTATCTGAGCACAGGCACGACGGTCACCGACCCGGAACCGCTCCAGTAACTCCTTAGTGGTCAATCCCGACACGATTCACAATCCCCTTCTGATAGGGATGTTTTATCTCTTTAACCTCGCTTACCAGCTCAGCCAGTTCTATCACCTCCTGCCGCGCACCCCTGCCGGTAAACACCAGTTCCACCCCTGCCGGACACTCATGCACCAGCGCCAGGACATCATCTAACGGTACCAGACCGTAATCTACCGCTACATTAATCTCGTCCAGCACTATCATCTGGTATTCACCGGAATGTATCGCCTTACTGGCAAATTCCATTCCTTCTTTTGCCAGTTTGATGTCTTCCGGACTCGGGTTTCCGCGCTCAACAAAGGTCTTTAACCCGAACTGCCTCAACTCCAGTCCGGGAAGATACCGGGCAGCGCGCACCTCGCCATAATCCGGGTCCCCCTTCATAAACTGAATAATAAGAACCCGCCAGTTATGCCCGATTGCCCGCAACGCCTGACCAAATGCCGCGGTAGTCTTTCCCTTGCCGTCACCGGTATAAATTTGAAGCATTTATTGATTTTAGGAAAGCCCGCTTTTAAGTCAACCTCTCCCCGTTAATTGACATCCGGATTGAACTCCGGACCCAGTCTTGCCTTAAAAAGGAGATTCATCAGCGCATTCCAAGTTTTGAAATTAAAAACTTCCCGGGCAATTGGTGCATTAACAATATTGGTGGCGATCTCGCCCGTTGTTCCCTGCGAAGTGATGATTATCCTTAATACCATATGAGCAATCACCCAGCCGGCACCAAAACCCCAGAGAAAACCAAAGAACCCATCTAACGATTCAAAAGACCAGCCGGTCAGACCAAAAAGCCAGCGAGCCAGAACAAAACCCATTACCGCCAGAATTAAAAACAAAACAACCATTACTACCGGCACCTGTACACCAATAACACTGGCAATACCGGGTGA
>CAKZPX010000180.1 GCA_937139435.1 uncultured bacterium | reverse complement strand
GAAAATGGAGAATATTCCTACCCAGCCCGACGCCATTTTGCACTACATAACCCCACTGCAAATAAGGTAACTGCTCGGGTTTAAAATCGGCCAGCAATGGTAGAACTTCTTCTGGTTGTGCCTTTAGAGTGTTAACCCGGAAAACCCTGGGTAACGGAGTGAGCATCGCCTCAAGAAACAAATCAAAATCGGGGATGAACTCTGAATACCGGGCGATGAACTCGTCCGGAAACTGACCCCGACGGTCAATCATTGAGAAATGGTCAGGCACCTTGACCAGCGCTCCAGCCTTTTTAAGGCATCCAGTTTTTCCCGGTTGCCGATTTTTGCCTCTTTAATTCCCGCCTCCAGAAGACTGAGCGACCGGTCGTAATCCTGCCGATTTACCGGATAGGGATAGCCATCCTTGCCGCCATGGGCAAAGCAATATGTTACCGGGTCACGAAACGAAAGCGGTGCCCCGTAGATCACCTCAGCAACCAGTGCCAGTGCCCGAACTGTTTTCGGCCCAACCCCCGGCACAAGCAGGAATTGGACAAAATCTGCTGGCGGGTTTTCGTAGGTAGTCAAAAGCACCTTTTTTAAATGCCCCGTTGCTATATCAGAAATCAAAACCGGATGGTGTTGTGGCAACTTAATTCTGGTAATCTCGTGCAGGGTCTTTTCCGGCGACTGTCCTGCCAGACTCACCACCGCACTTCGCGCCTCCTCTGCCTCAAAAGCTACCATATTCAGTACCACTGGCGTTGGCGCACCCGCAATCGCCTTATGGGGCTCAACAACAAAACTCTCCAGCCCCTCGGAAAACCAGTGGTAACGTCTTGCCCAGCGTGTGCCGGTATTCATCCCCTGTTGCACCACCGCCCAGTTCCCCTTCTTCGTGCCAATAAAAATATGATGGTAAATCTGATAGCCATCCTGCAACGCGCTGGAATCTACCTTTGCTACCAGCCGGCTTACATTCACAAGCCTTTCACCATTCAAACCAAATATCTCGGCAAAGGTTCTAATCCCATCCGGTGTCCTCCTTGATGCCCTGCCCTTACCACCACACACAAAAATCCCTAAATCTCGCTCCAGCCCTTTAATCCCCTCCTTTAACGCACCACAAACGGTTGTTGTTAATCCTGAAGAATGCCAGTCAAATCCTGCAACACAGCCCAGACTCTGAAACCAGACCGGGTCAGAAAACCGCCGGAGCATCTCCTCCGGACCAAATTCGGCGACTATCACCTCTGCGACTGCCCGAATTAGCCGCTCCATCCGCTCAAAAAGCCATACCGGCGCCTTTCCCCAGTGTAATGGTAACTCAGCAACGCCACGTCGCATACAGGGTGATTCTAAAATTTTTCCTGTACTGGTCAAGGCACTTATCATTAGAAGTTCACTAATTCTACCGCCCATCTCAAAAATTTTTGATGATAAAAAGAACATCCTTTAAACCCAACACCGCCCTGACACAATCTTCTTATCACCGGGCACGGTAATTGACCCATCAGATTTTATCGTTATACTCCCAGTAAAACCGATGACTGTATCGCGTCGTGCCCGAGAATCACTTAACGCCATCTTATATCTTCTGCCCGCTCTGGTCATCCTGATCGGATTTCGGGTTATCCCCATCTTTCTCTCAATACGAATGAGCCTTTATGATTGGGGCATGGCTGGACCCCGCCAATTTCTCGGACTGGGCAATTACATTGCTGTATTTAAAGACCCGATGTTCTGGAAATCGCTTTTAAATACTGGCTGGTATGTGATGTTTGAGGTGCCGGTCACCCTTTTTCTTTCCCTCTTCATCGCCATTCTTCTCAATCAAAAAATTCGTGCTTTGAGTATCTATCGGACGATTTACTATCTGCCGGTGGTCACTTCCATAGTTGCGGTTTCGGTGGTCTGGCGCTGGATACTTCATCCTGACCGTGGCGTCCTTAACTACCTGCTCTCACTTGTCGGAATTTCTGGCATCCGCTGGCTGCAGGACCCAAGGGGAATTTTCCAGCTCCTCCTGGGCGCCGGTGGGGACAATCTTCCCTATGCCCTGCGGGGTCCATCAATCGCGCTTTGCTCCCTGGTATTAATGGGCATCTGGAAATCACTTGGGTATAACATTGTCATATTTCTTGCCGGATTGCAAAATATTCCGGTAACCTATTACGAGGCAGCAAAAATTGATGGTGCGTCCAGATTCAAAACCTTCTGGAAAATCACCTGGCCTTTGCTATCGCCCACAACCTACTATGTCCTCATTATGAGCTCCA
>CAKZPX010000179.1 GCA_937139435.1 uncultured bacterium | reverse complement strand
GCTGGCAAACCAGAAAAAACCGGTCATCCTTGTCCGGCACCAGACCTCAGCAGATGATGTTGCCGGTATGGCACGGGCAGAAGGAATTCTGACCGCTGCCGGTGGCACAACCTCACATGCCGCGGTCGTTGCCCGCGGGATGGGAAAACCAGCGGTTGTGGGCTGTTCTGCTGTGCAAATTGACTACGCCACAGGCACGGTAAAAATTGGCGACACCCTCCTTAAAGTCGGTGACACCATTACCATCAATGGTTCCACCGGCGAAGTAATCATCGGCGAACTACCTATGGAAGAACCGCACCTGACCGGAGAATTCAACACCATTCTCTTCTGGGCAGACGGTTACCGCAAACTGGGCGTACGGGCAAACGCCGATACACCGCAGGATGCATCCCGGGCACGCGGGTTTGGAGCGCAGGGTATTGGACTGTGCCGGACTGAACATATGTTCTTTGATAAAGGACGGGTGGAGACAATGCAGGAGATGATCCTTGCCCCTGACAGTTCTGGACGCGAGCAGGCACTGAAAAAACTACTGCCAATGCAGGAGGATGATTTCTATCAGATCTTTCAGGTGATGGAGGGATTGCCGGTGACCATCCGTACCCTGGACCCGCCGCTCCATGAATTTCTGCCTCATGAGGACGACCGCATTGAAGAACTCGCCCAGCGCCTTAATGTCTCGGTTGGAAGGATAAAAGAAAAACTTGCGGAACTAAAAGAGGCAAACCCGATGCTGGGTTTTCGTGGCCGTCGGCTGGGCATAATCTATCCGGAAATAACTGCGATGCAGGCACGCGCTATCTTCTCCGCTGCCTGTCGGGTGAAAAAAGAAGGCGGGAAAGTACAACCCGAAATAATGATCCCGCTGGTGAGCGATGCTGAAGAACTACTCCGCCAGCGCCAGTTAGTAGAGAAAATCGCCCGTGAGGTATTTCAGGAGAAAGGCATCAAGGTCGGATTCCTGGTCGGCACCATGATCGAGGTGCCTCGTGCTGCCCTCCTGGCAGATGAAATTGCCCGGGTGGCAGATTTCTTCTCTTTTGGCACCAACGACCTAACCCAGTTGACCTTTGCCTTCTCGCGTGATGACTATGGGAAATTCTTTCCGCAATATCAGCAACTCGGTGTGATGGCAGAAAACCCGTTTGAAACGATCGACCGGAAAGGTGTTGGCAAACTGCTAAAAATGACGGTGCAGTTTGGAAGAAAGGCAAACCCCCGCCTGAAGGTGGGAATCTGCTGCGAGCATGGTGGTGACCCGGCAACAATTGAATTCTGTCAGGAAATCGGACTGGACTATGTGAGTTGTTCCCCCTATCGCATTCCCGTTGCGCGCCTCGTTGCCGGGCAGGCGGTCATCGGTAAAAAGGAAAGAGGAACCGTATGAACCAGTTCACCCCCCGCATAGAAGAAGTGCTTAAAAAACATCCGGATGTCCAGCATAACCTACCGAGGCGCCAGCTCATCGCTGAAGCGGTTAGCCGGCGTGAGGCGCTGGTGGCGAAGTGTGGCTGTCTTGCCACCTGGACACCGGCTGATTCCACTGGCAGAAGTCCTGAGGACACCGTCACCGTACTCCGCCCGGAATCAGAGGGCACAATTGACTGGTGCTCGCCCAATAATCTCCCCATCACGCCGGAGACATTTTCTCTGCTCTTTGCCGATGCACTGGAACGCCTGAGTAGTAAAAACCGGCTCTATTATCTTAACCGGGTAGTCGGGGCTGATGTCCGTTACGCCCTGCCGCTGCGGGTTATAACTGACCGGGCGTTACATGCCCTGTTCTGCGACAATATGTTCCTGCCGGTTCCAGAAGACATCCACCTGTCCGTCTTCTACCAGCACCCATTCACACTCCTCGCCCTGCCCTATGACCGCCTGACAGAAGAGAAGTATGCGGGTAGATTGCGCCGTATCCCAAAAACCGGTAAGACGAGCGCAATGGCAATTGCCCTTGATTACGATAATCGCATCGGAATAGTGTTTGGTTCTGCCTACTGCGGGACAATCAAGAAACTCGTGTTTACCGTAATGAACTACCTCCTGCCGGAGATAAACATCCTTCCCCTGCACTGCGCTGCCAACGAAGGCGAGTCCGGTGATATTGCCCTGTTCCTCGGACTCTCCGGAACCGGCAAAACAACCCTTTCCACTGACCCGGCGCGCAAATTACTTGGCGATGACGAACATGGCTGGTATGACGACGGCATCGCCAATTTTGAAAACGGTTGTTACGCCAAACTTATCAACCTTAACCCGGAAAAAGAACCCGATATCTACAACGCCTGTTTCCATGATGCCGAATATCTGGAACACGGTGCAATTGTGGAAAACGCCCTTGTCTATCCGGATGGCACCTTTGACCTTGCTGACTCCCGACTTACCGAAAACTCCCGTGGCTCCTACCCCCTTACTTTCCTCAAAAACATCAAGACCCCCGCCATCGGTGAACACCCGCAAACAATCATTTTCCTTACCGCTGACGCTAACGGTGTCCTGCCGCCGGTGGCGAAACTTACCCGGGAACAGGCGATGTTCTGGTTTCTCATGGGTTACACCTCCAAACTTGCCGGCACCGAAACCGGTATCGTTGAACCAAAAAGCACCTTCTCCCGTTTCTTTGGTCAACCATTTATGCCCCGCAAACCAGAAAACTACACCCGCCTCTTTGGCGAGAAAATCCAGCGCCACGGGACAGCGGTTTATCTCGTCAATACCGGCTGGACCGCTGGACCTTATGGTACCGGTAGAAGGATTGACATCACCCTCACGCGCGAGATTGTCCGTGCCGCGATAAGTGGGGCGTTAAAAAATGTTGACTACGAAACCGAGCCCTTTTTCCGTTTACAGATCCCGCGCAGCTGTCCCGGTGTCCTGGACCCGATATTGCTTAACCCCAAAAACACCTGGCAGGATAAAAACGCCTATGAAGAAAGGGCAAAAAAACTCGCCCTTGAGTTCAAAAACCACTTCCAGCGCGTGTTTGAGGGTAGAGGGCTGGACCCGGCGGTGTGTCAGGCGTGTCCGGGTAGATAGGCGACAACCGCAAACTACCCCAATTTTCTCTGTACCCGACGCTTGGGTGAGAATAAAAGTGCCAGGGCAAATATCAAACTGGCGATGCAGATAATCACGGCGCCGGTCGGCAGGTTAAAAAGCCAGGAAAGCACCAGCCCGGCAACACAGGAACCAACCGCAAAACCGATTGACAGAAGATACATCGTTTTTAACCGGTAGGTAATCTGATAGGCAGCAGAAGCAGGGCTGACGATTAAACTGAAAATCAAAAGCCCACCAATGGTATCCAGATTCACACTGACCACCAGACCGCAGAGCATCACCAGAGCAAAAAATATTGCCCGCTCCGGCACCCCCACCGCCCGAGCAATCTCACGATTAAATAAAACCGCCTTTACCTCCTTATTCAACACTACCAGAAAACCAACCAGGATAAAAAGCAGTACCCCCAGGAGTATGAGGTCACGCCTGCTGGTGAGTAAAATATTGCCCCAGATAAAATTCAGCGCCTCGGTGCGCGGTCCTTTTAACAATCCGACACCGAGAAACGCCAGCCCGAGCATCAGGGCAAAAATAACCCCTAACGCCACACCGGGCTCAAAATCGCCCCGCTCGGCAATCGGTCCAATCAAACAGGAGGCGCCAACGCAAAAGAGCAGGGCAGGAATCAGCGGGTCAACACCAACAAGCAGCCCGAAAATCGCGCCGGCAAATGCGCTATGAGACATCGCCACCCCGACAAAAGGGATGTTAAGCAAAACCACCCAGACACCAACAATACCACATACCGCTCCGCCTAACAATGTCGCCAGCACCGGTTTTAAAAGCACAGCCATTTCATTCATTACTGAAAAGTCCTTTTAACCGGTCGGGACGCAACCCTTCATCCCGGTTACCGACAAAAACAACCCTGCCCTTTTTCACGAGCACCAGCCGCTGGCACACCGCAGGCAGATGCTCAATCTGATGGGTAACCATAATCACCGTCAGATTAAAACGCTGGTAAATGCTGGTAATAAATCCGGTCAGTTCCTCAACTGATGGCGGATCCAGATTACTTGTCGGCTCATCCAGCAAAAGAATCTCTGGTTCCTGCAAAAGTGCCCTTGCCAGCGCCACCTTCTGCATCTCACCGCCGGAAACCTGCCCAACCGGACGATTGCGCAAATTAAGAATATGGAAA
>CAKZPX010000178.1 GCA_937139435.1 uncultured bacterium | reverse complement strand
AATGCCCAGACAATAAGGCGAGATTCCGGTATTTCCACAATCAGTGGCGCACCGTTTTCCAGACGGATAAGCGGTATGCCACCGGTAAGTTGAAGATAGGTAAAGAAGCGAACCGGCGCAAAGTCGCTTTTGCGGAAGGCAGAAAGGATTTGATGGATGGTGTCAACTTCACCAGCGGTGAGGAATCCACCGAGTTTTTGCCATGCAGCGGGTGTCAGATAGCGGTTGATGCCGCTATTTGCCAGTGGCGCACTGGTTTCCGGTGTGCCGGGGATGATGAGGGCGCTGCCACCGCTGGTGAGGTAGAAGTTAAGCCTCTCCCAGTCTGCTGGTTGCATTGCCGCGGCATCGGTGAGCAGCACAATCGAGAAGCGACGGAGGTCAATCCGGCGCAATTCAGCGATGTCAATGACCGTTGGGCGAAACGGTGTGGTGGTGTCGGCGGTAAGGGCAAGGAGGAGATAGCGGGCTGAACTGTGCGGAGTGGTGATAATCAGCACCGGTATGGCGGCAGGGATGGTAAAGGCAAAGTAACGGATGTCGTCCGCCGGCAGGGAGTCCGGGGTGATTTCCACGATGCCGGTATAGGTAGCGGATTGTTGGGTAGCGGTTTTGGTTTCAGAGCGGGGTGGTTCCAGAATGGTGGTGAACTTAACCACGGTGCGAGCACGAGGAGCGAGGTTGACAGTCTGTTCCTCAATTCTGTCTCCCAGCCGGAGCCGGACAGTACGGGTAAGGGGCACCGAACTGTAGTTTTTGACCTCAGCGCGGAGAAGCCGGTTTTCAAGCGATACCCGCACCACACCGGCGTTAATGAATTTGTTTGTGCCGAGGTTGATGATGGTCAGCCCGGCGGGTGGGGCGGAGACGGTAGAGTCGGAAAAAGCGGAGCGCTGAACATCCGAGACCAGAACAACGGGTGCCGAGAGTTCCTGACTGCGGATAAATGCCCGGTTCAGTGCCGGGGTAACCGGTGATGAAGAAAAGGATGGTTTCAGCGTGTCCAGGAGGAGATGGAGCGTTGTTTTGCCGGTAAAGGTGGTGTCCGGGTCGCTGGTAAGGATTAAGACCGGACGAGCGGTATTGTTGACCAGGGTGCGGACCGCGTTAAGCGCCTGTGACCAGCGGTCGCGGTAACCCATGCTGTAAGAGTTGTCAAGGACAATGAGGAGGTTTTCATTTTTACCCAGGAGCGGGACCGGGGTGCGCAGATAGGGTCGGGCAAGGGCAAGGAGTAGAAGCGCGAGCGCCAGGGTGCGGAGGATAAGGAGGATGATTTCTTTCAGACGGAGCCAGGAGAATCGTTCGCGGCGCACCGTCTGTAATAGCATTAATGAGGGGAATTCTATCCGGCGCAGGCGCAGACGGCTGAGAAGATGAATGATGAGCGGGATAAGGGCAAGGGAGATAAGAAATAGAAAACCGGGCGCCAGAAGTTGCATAGATGTCAGGGCAGTCGCCGGCGGCGTTCCAGATAGGCAAGGAGCGCCTGGTCAAACGGAGTGGCGGTATTGAGTGGCTGGTAGTCAATTCTGCCTTCCCGGCACCCTTTTTTAAAAGCGGTCAGGCGTTCCTGAAACGATTTCTGGTAAAATGAGCGGAGCAGGCGCGGGTCAATGGTAATCTCGGTGCCGGTCTCCAGGTCGCGCAGCAGTAGCGGCTGGGAAAAGTCCAGTTTTTCCTCATCAGGGTGGCAGATGTGAAAGAGGAGCAGTTCGTGCTTTCGTGCCCGGAAGTGGCGCAGGCTGGTAATTACTGCCGACTGGTCATCCCAGAGGTCGGAGAGGATGATTACCAGTGCCCGGCGCCGGATGCGTTCAGCAAGTTGGTGGAGGGTGTGGCTGATGTCGGTATCACCGCCCGGCTGGAGCGTTTCCAGTTGCCGGAGGATGATGCGGAGGTGGGTGGCGGTTGCGCGCGGGGGCATGTGAATGTCAATGCGGTCCGAGAAGGTTACCAGTCCCACCGAGTCTTTCTGCCGGATAAGGAGATAGGCAAGGCTGGCAGCAAGCCAGCGGGCGTAGTCCAGTTTGGTTATACCGGTGCCGTAGGACATGGAGCGGGAGGTGTCAAGGAGGAGATAGGCGCGCAGGTTGGTTTCTTCCTCGTATTCCCGCACGAAGAAGCGGTCGGTACGCGCATACACC
>CAKZPX010000177.1 GCA_937139435.1 uncultured bacterium | reverse complement strand
TGAAGCCCGAGGACTGGGACCGCGTCATCCAGATCAACCTCACCGGCGCCTTCAACATGGCGCAGGCCGTCATCCCGCCCATGATGAAAGAACGCTGGGGCAGGGTAGTTAATATCAGTTCGGTTATCGGACAGATGGGAAATGCCGGACAGGCGAACTACGCTGCTGCCAAGGCGGGGTTGATCGGTTTTACCAAATCGGTGGCAAAAGAACTTGCCGGCAGGAACATCACGGTTAATGCCATTGCTCCGGGTTTTATCGCCACCGCAATGACCGAAAAACTTGACCCGGCGGTGCGGGAGGCATATTTAGCCGCGATACCATTAAAAAGAGCTGGGACACCCGAAGATGTTGCCCAGCTCTGTCTTTTTCTTGTTTCCGACCTTGCCGGCTACATTACCGGTCAGGTAATCCGGGTAGATGGCGGGATGTTGATGCAATAATACTGATAGTCATCAGTCTTTTACACCAGTTTTTTCATCCGGCAGGGTTGGAAGGTGGCTGCCACTGATGCTGACAGTCGCGGCAGTAAAAGTAACTTGGAACTATCTCGCTTTTACAGCCGGGACAGGGATGACGAATGGGGCGACCATCAGGCGGAATCACTTCCGCTTCTTTTTCCCAGGTGGTAGTACCGGTTGGCGAACCGGGACAGCCATTATGCTGGTATTTTGCCTGGGTTTCATTAGAGCCACACTCTGGACATACTGCTCTTTCAGTCATCTCAGCTCCTTTCTTTTTTTGTGCCAGTATTGTAAGCGGCACGGACTCTCATTTTCCTACATAATAAGTTTTTTTGCTATTCTGTCAATATATTTAATTACTTGACAGGTGATAATGTACCCGGTAATCTGAAGGCAAGGTTAAATGCCGGGAGTTTCACCATCCAGGATAGAGCTGCTAAAAGAGCGACTGGCTAATGTTCCTACCCGGAAGGAACGCCTTCTGGTATTGTTAGAGCTGGGTGAGGAATTGATGAGGGTGGCGCCAGCAGAAGCAAAGGCGGTTCTTGAGGAGGCGATAGGAGTTGCTGGCGAAGAGCGCAATCTGGAAGTAATTGCTCAAGCAGGGAGGATGCTGGCAGATGTCTGCCGGACACTGGGGGATATTAGTGGTAGCACTAATTATTCCGAACAGGTTCTGGAACTGGCACGGCAGACCGGTAATCGTCGGCTGGAGGGTTCAGGTTTTTATCTTCTCGGGATGGTGCAGGAGGCGAAGGGCGATTTTCAGATCGCACAGGAATGTTACACCCGGGCGATGGAGGTTTGGCGGGAGATTGGTTATGAAAAAGGTGTGTATGCAACCCTTAATCAACTGGGGAACATTGCCGGAATTGAGGGACGTTTTGAGCGGGCGATAGAATGTTATCAGGAGTGCACCCGGATTTTAACCAGTGAGGAGTTTGACCGGTTTTCCCGGGCAATTAATTACTGTAACCTTGGCTGGATGCTTATGGAGGTGGGACGGTGGGAGGAGGCAGCAGAAAACTTTTATCGGACAATAGCTATTGCCGAGGAGGAGAAGTTAGATTTCATTCGCTGGAATGCGGTAAATTTGATGGGCGAGTTGTTTCTCAAACGCGATCGCGTAGACCGGGCTGTGGAATTGTTCTCAGCGGTGGTTGATGCGGGACGCCGGGGTGAGGCGCAGGGTGAGGTTTTGCGCGATGGGTTGACTAATCTGGGTGAGGCGCAATTCCGGCAGCACAATCTTGCTGCTGCCGCTCAGGTATATAATGAGGCGCTGGAGCTGTGTGAAAAGGCGAGTGACCGTCTGGGGATGGTTACTCTCCTGGTACGCATGGCAGAACTGGCGCTGGCGCAGGGTGAATTGAATCGGTGCGAGGGGTTGTGTTCCCGGGCGCTGGCACTGGCACAGGGACTGGGTGTGAAGAAGGCTGAGGAAGAAGTTTTGCTGGTCAGGGCGTTACTGGAAACAGAGAGGGGGATGACCGCTGCGGCTGATGATGCTTTTGAGAAAGCGTTACAGCTTCTGGTTGATGCTTCAAATAGTTATGAGTTCGCCCGGGTTCAATTCCAGTACGGGCGGTTTCTGGTAAAATCAGGGCGACGGGACGCCGGGGTTAACCTGTTAAAGAAATCGGCAAAGATTTTCCGCAATCTGGCACTGGTAGCAGAAGATGAGGAGGTCAACCGGCTGTTGTTTTCGCTGGAACTGGATGTAGACCGGGAGATGGCGGTACTCGGGGCGATCGCCCGGCTGGCGACAATCGGACTGGAACCGATGAAGTTTTTGAGTGAGGCTATGCAGACGCTGCGTGCCGGTTTCGGGTACCGTGGTCTGGCGCTGGTTGTTGATAATGAGCCGGTATTAATTGAAGGGGATATAGACCTGCAGGCGGTGCGCTCTGGAGTCGTTGCACAGGGATATGAAATCAGGTCGTCATTGGAGAGTGATAAGGAGAAAGGGCAATGGTTTATCAGGACATTTGGTGAGGAGTGCGTCAGGTTGAGCAACTCAGTGCAGGAAACAATTATCGCCATTATTGCGCCCTATGTTCAGCGTTTGCGCGTAGTAAATGTAGCACTTATTGCTCCGGGAGAGGAAATAGCGAATCTCCGTTTTACCGGGGTGGTGGGACGTTCGCCGGCAATGCGCCGCAGTCTGGAAATTCTTGCCCGGAGCGCCAATTCCAATCTGCCGGTTTTAATCAGGGGCGAGAGCGGGACCGGCAAGGAACTCGTTGCCCGGGCGTTGCATAACTCCGGACCGAGACGTGATCACCCTTTTATTGCGATTAACTGTGCGGCGGTGCCAGAGGGGCTTCTGGAGGCAGAGTTCTTTGGCGTAGAAAAGGGTGCAGCAACTGGTGTTGTTGCACGAAAGGGCAAGTTTGAACTGGCTAATGGTGGAACGGTATTTCTGGACGAGATTGGAGATATGAGCCCGGGTTTGCAGGCAAAACTTTTGCGGGTTCTCCAGGAAAAGGAGCTGGAAAGGATAGGCGGTAACCGACCAATAAAGGTTGATATTCGGCTGGTGGCAGCGACAAATCAAAATCTGGAGAAGTTGATTGCCGAGGGTAAATTTCGCCAGGACCTTTATTACCGTCTGAACGGGGTCGAGATTGTCCTGCCTCCGCTGCGGGAGAGAAAAGAGGATATCCTGGATTTTGTTCGTTACTTCATTCAACTTTTTAATCAGGAGACAAACCGGCAGATAAAGGGTGTGAGCGAGAAGGTGATGGAATGTTTTCTTGCTTACGACTGGCCGGGTAATGTCCGTCAGTTGCAGAATGTAATTCAGAGGGCGGTGGTGCTGGCGGAGGACGATGAGATTGAGTTGAAGGACCTGCCCGCAGAGTTACAGGTTTTTGCCCAGTCATTGAAAAAAGAGGTCAAGGGCGGATTGCGCAGCACACGGCGGGAGGCGCAAATACGGGCAGCAGCCGAGGTTGAAAGGGCGGCGCTGTTAGAGTGTTTAAAAAGGGCAGGGGGTAACGTAAGTCAGGCAGCAAAACTTGCCGGATACAGTCGGGCACAGTTTTATCGCCTACTCAAAAAGCACAATATCAATCCTCAGAGATAATCCGAAAACGGAAAAATAGAGACCGGGTGTGTTTCATCACGAGACACACATATAACAATTTAATATTAAATAACTTATAATCAGGGGTAGTTCTAAATAACAATAGTATGTATCATCCAGAGACACAGTCTTTCTGGTATATACATAGTGGTTAATTTATATAACTATCGTAAATAAAATTAGTTATATCAATCCGCCATTTCTGGCATGCCAAATGCCCTATAAACATATAGATGGTTAAAACAAATAAACAAAAAGGAGGATGAAATGAACACAAAAAGTGCAGTAAATGTTTTGGTAGCACTGGTGATATTTATCATCGGCACGGCGGTTTTTATTGGGTGGCGGTTACGCAGTGTTGAAGCAGGTACACTGGCGCCCAGTGTTAGCCTGAAGGAGTCTATGGATAATTATCAATCCCGCATCGGGGCTACAGAGCGGATTCTGCGTGAGGGTCGGTTATAAAAGCCGGGGGAGACAGAGGTGCCCGGAAGGATAATAAGGTCGGGGATAGTGGTTATGCCTGATGCCGAAAAGGGTTGGGTTCTAAGGCGGACAGTTCTGGGGTGTATTAGGATTATTGGTGCTTCTATGAGAGATGGGAGAGGAGTGGAGTTCAGGGCAGGACCTTAGTGCCCTGGGAGTCAGACCGCGCCTAAAAGGGGCTGACAGTACCGGACGGGCTGTCAGCCCCGCGCCATTTCAGTATCACGGTTTTCTTTTTTGATGGTAACAGTTGGCTTCTACCTCATAAAAATGATGCGCTTGATAATGGCAGTATTATAGGTCTGAAGTTTTATAAAATACACTCCGGGGTTGAGTATGTGCGGTTGCCATTTAATTTCATAAGTGCCAGCAGGTTGATAGCGGTCAATGATGGTGGCAATGATTCTACCGGTAATATCAAAGGCGGTGATGCGAACCGGAGCAGGACCGGGAAGATGGTAGCGGATGGTGGTGCGAGTGGTAAATAGGCTGGGTAGAATTGACAGGTTAATATAACCCCCATGCCCGGTTAGGTCGGTTTTCTCGTTAATTGCGACATTGGCATCAAACCATTCCTGAATCGCGGTGCAGGAGGTGTTAAATCCTTCCGAATCCGGGGCGGCAATAAAGGCAAAGGCAAGGCGCTGGCGTCCGAGGTTGCCTGGAATGTCAAATGGACCAGTGGCAACTGATATTGACCAGTTATAAGGGCGGTCGGTTGCCGGGACACCGAGCAGACCTTTAAGCGTCCGGAGCTTCATGTTGTCGGTGAATCCGGAATCAGGGTAGATATAGCGACCGTGGTCAATACAGGTAAGATGGGCGGTGGTCTGAGGGTAGAGTAGTTTGACACCAACGACCTGACCCGGGAAGTTGATGTGTCGCATACAGGCGCTGTTCAGTTGCGGGATGGTGCGGGCGATGTCGTGGAATCGGTCAGCTGCCCGGACATCAAAGTCGGAAATGATGCCCGCATAAAGGCTGGTAATTGTTTCCGGTGAGGTGTTCCAGATGTCGTAAACCAGAATGACCGCATTGTCCAGACCTGGTTGGTCCAGACCCAGCGTCTGCTGGTCAACAATGATTCCTCGGGATTGAGGATGACCACGGTCATTGCAACTGCTTCTTAGCATTTCAGCGGTGTTCCAGAGAGGGCGGAAGACACGGATACTGTCCTGAATTTGCCAGTCCCGGTCAAGTCCACCAGCGGTCTGGTTATAGAAGCGGTCAACAAGGTAATTTTCTGAGTTTCCCAGACAGAAACTGGCATTTCTCAGGGTGCTGGTGTCACTTTTGGGATAACGGAATCCCCGCCCCTGACGACCATTTTCGGTATCGTAGCCGATGGTACCACGGGCGGTGATCGTAAGGGCACAGTTACCGGTATCAATGTCTGCCCAGATTCGACCGGGATAGCCAAGTTCAATGGTGAAGTTAAGTTCAAACTGCCCTTGACCAGAGTTGATTATCGCTATCATTTCGGCACTGGCACCTGGTGGGGCTGAGGGGAGAACAGAAAGGCTTAATCCATCGGTTGTGACCGATCCGCCAGGTGCAATTGTGCCCAGGTGCGCGCTGGTGTCGTTAAGAAGTAATGATGGATTAGTGGTGCGCAGCGTTAAAGAGGTGCTGGTTGCTGATGCCTGTCCAATGTTGCCCAGGGTAATTTTCAGCAGGGCGGACTCGCCGGGTTCCAGGATGCCGTTTTCGTTACCCGTTTCCCGGTCGTCTATTTCATAGCGCTGGTAAACAATAAAAGGTTCTGGTGCACCGGACTGGACCGCGGGCGATTTGGTTACCGGAAGGTTGTTGATCCGAGTGGCGGTGATGGTGAGTGTGCCCGGGGTGCGGGGATGGATGTTAAAAGATGCCTCACCAGCGTTGTTGCTGAACGCGCGGACAAATACTTCATTATTTTTATAAGCGGTGACCAGTGTGCCCGATGCCGGCGCAGTTCCTTCCTGGACCGTAACGGTTAGCGTCTGTTCACCGGTGAAGATTGTATCTGGAGCGGTAAGGTTGAGCGGGTTCGGGGTGTCAGTCCAGATGGCAAGGGTCGGGTCGCCGAGGAGATTGAATTCGGTAAAACACCAGCGCCAGAGCGATGAATATTGTGCATCAGGAGCGTATTCTTCCCGGGAGCGGTTGTGAGCAGGACCGAGCAGGTATTCACTGCGGTTAAAGATAAAGTCATAAAAGCGGACACAAAGTTTTTCTGATGGTCCCATTGCGGGCGGAGTACCCCAGCCATAACGGGAGTTCATCATCACACCGACAGCACCGCCATCCGGGCAGTTAAGCGTAACCTCGGCAAGGCAGTCCTCGGCTTCAAAATTTCCCGGGTTACAGGCAAGTGAAGTGATGATGGTAAAGCGCCGGTTGTTCGTCTGGCGACCGGCAAAACTGGTGGTGTAGATGGGGGTGCCGTCTTCATCGTAGACACCGCTTTCATTGCCATGACCTGCAGGGTCAAAGATGAGAAAGCCATTATCAAATGAGTCAGCAACAACCCGGGCACCGCCGGGATTTTCCATCTTGCGGTCGGTCCAGTCCAGAGGGGTAATGCGGGCGATGGAGTCATTGACAAATTTACCATGATAGCCGATGGAGCGCCAGAGCCAGCCCGATGGCAGGAGCGAGCGTTTGATGTAACCAGGGTCCGGGTTGTTTTCAAAGGTCTGAACTTTATTGATAAAGTTTAGTACCTGCGCCGTGTTGTCCACCGAGGCACGTCCGACAAAAACATCGGCGTAAAGGTCAACCGAGTCGCCCATTTCACCAAACCGGTTGTTGTGGTTGGAGTCCCAGGAATAGTCCAGGTCACCGAAATAGAGGTCAGTGGGTATTGAACCCGCTTCACCACCTACCGCTACCTCAATCCGTCGGGAGGGAACCTGCCGGTTGTCACCGGCTAACAGGACATAGACCAGTCCCCGGGTTTGATAGTAGTCAATAATCAGGTTGCGGATTTTTTCTGGCAGGTCTCGTCCCGGATAGTTGCGTTCAATCCATTCCGTGGTTCTGACCGCGGTTTTTAGACCGCGGCTGGTTTTGTATTCACAATAGGGGGCGAACAAATGGGCGAGTTCTTCAGTGGTTATGACCAGATAGTTGATCTCGGACTGGTCTGTTTCCCGGGTGGGTGGTGCAAACCGGTCCAGGTCTTCCGGATTGGCAACAAGCGGGCGCACAGTTCGGGCGATTGCCAGTTTTTGACTCGGGGTAACACCTACCAGTGGGGTGCTATTTTCGGTGTAGTTGATTGTGACCTGCAGCTGGCGATGGAAGAAGAGTCTGCCGGAATAGGGTTGATAGGTGAAAGGGCAGATGACAATCCCGGCGAGGTGAAAGCCGCCAGCATTGCCATCAGCGCAGTGAATAAGGTGCTGGGCAGGAAACGGCTGGTTAGAAAGGTAAATCGTGGTGTCCGGTGAGACAAATACCTTTGGCTGTTTTGCCGATAAAGGCACCGGTTGCTGAACAGGGAAGATGTGGAATTTCCCTGCCAGGGTTTCGGTAACTACCGGGGTGACGGTTATTCCGGTGATACGGGTGCGGCCAGGTATAACAAAGGTAACTGTTTTACAGGGGAGACCGGGTTTGCCCGGTTCCAGCAGCCAGACACCGTCTTTCAGTTCTATGACATCGTAGCCAAGGTGCGGATAGATGTTCAGTTGGTTCTGGTGGATATTAACTGTCCTGGTGATTGTGCCGGCAGATATGCCGGTAACAATTAAAAATAAACCGAAAGCAAATCTGGGCAATTTTTCCTCCTGTGCTTAAATTACAACTACGGAGGATAGTTTAAATTATCCTGAACAGAATGCAACAGAAACCTGTCCGGGATTATTTGTTTTCCTCCTGGGGTTCCTGATGCGGGGTTTCGGTTTTCTTTTTTTCTTCTACCTTTGCTTTCTCTCTGACTTTTTCCCGGCTGAGTCCACCCAGCATGATGTTGATGCTCAACCAGGGTGTGCCGTTTTTAATTGCTGGTGCCTGGGTTAATGGACTGTTGTCAGAAAAGCGCCAGCGGGAGGTGAATGGTCCGAGGTTGTATCCACCCCGGATATCCAGCCCGATAAAGGATATCGGTATGGTAATGGCAATCTGGGGGTTGAGACGAAAGCCGGAATAAGCGATGGTGGATGTGCGTCCCGGATTTTTAAGCAGTTCATCAAAACTGAATGGTTTGTGTTGATACGGTTCCAGCTGGATTGTGTAGCCACCGCCACCAATGCCAATCATCGGTGTGACCATGAGGTTAGGCAGGTCAATGATGATATAACCGGCACGAAACTCTCCACCACCATAATTGATTTCACAGGCAACCGATTCTGATGTTACCGTTTGACTTCCGCTCCAGCCAGCACCACCGATGACCGTTCGGTTAGCAATGGCATAACCACCACCGCCAAACATCCAGTGGGCAGAGGAGAGTTTATCAAAGCCGTTTTCCTGCAGGTGCTGGTTGATTTCGGAGAAGTCAATTATTCCGAGAGCCGGACCGAATGTGCCAATACCGCCACTGGTGCCACGGGCGAAAACCGCGGTGGTAAGGATAAAAAGAACAACAACGAACTTTCTCATTGGCACCTCCTTTCTGATTATTACACACCTTACGATAAAAGATAACCGGACTGGTTGCTGTGTCAAGGTAATTTACCGCTCCTGATTACCAGTCTTGGAATGTCATCCGGGCAGTTGAAGGATAATTATACCACTATGTCCATCAGGGAAAAAGATTTTTTCACGCACCGGAACTATTAACAGACCGGTGATATAATTGGTGGTAATTATATCGCTAACATATTTATTTGCAGGCGGTTATGATAAAATCTCTCGCTGAATAATAGTCAGGAGGGGGATAACCCGGGGATTACCCCGGAATTAACCCCCGGGACGGTTTATGACCTGATATCCTTAATGAAAGTAATAACTTAATCCATATTTTGCCTTTGTTTTAAACTGGTTACTTTCTCTGATGTTAAGTCCCGGTTAAAATCGTATGTTAACCCCTGTCCAATCCGTGTTGTTAGCCGGTGTCTTATTCGGAGTTTGTGCCCTGTTTTCTGGGCGATTTTGACCCGGCAAGAATGGGCTTCGTTTATCAAGGATGATATCAGGTGTTTTTAGCCAAACAGTAAAAGGATAGGGTAGCAGTTAGACATCTGAACCTGCCGGGGTGTGTTATTTGACAGGCTGGAGATAGATTTTTACTATTGACTTATATATAGCATTTAATTTTCAGGAGATTGGTTATGGCAAAACTTGAGCGTATTCTGGAGGAGCTGCGCAAGCGAACCGAACAGGCGCTTAAGGGTGGAGGTGAGGAACGAATTCAGAAGCAGCATGAGGAGGGGAAGTTAACCGCACGCGAGCGAATTGAGTTGCTTTTAGACAAAGGGAGTTTTGTGGAACTGGATCGGTTGCGGGTGCACAGTTGCACCGATTTCGGAATGGATAAGAAGAAGATTCCGGGCGATGCGGTGGTTACCGGTTACGGCAAAATTCACGGTCGTCCGGTGGCGGTGTTTTCGCAGGATTTTACCGTATTCGGCGGGACACTTTCCCGGGTTTTTGCTGAAAAGGTTTGTAAGGTAATGGATTTGGCGATGCGGGTGGGGATACCGGTGATTGGTCTGAATGATTCCGGCGGGGCAAGGATTCAGGAGGGGGTGGAAAGTCTGGGTGGCTATGCTGATATCTTTTTACGCAATACCCTGGCCTCGGGGGTGATACCGCAGATTTCGGCGGTTATGGGTCCCTGTGCTGGTGGTGCAGTTTATTCACCGGCGCTGACCGATTTTATTTTTATGACCGAGCGGACAAGTTATATGTTTATCACCGGTCCCGAGGTAATTAAGGCGGTCACCAAGGAGGAGGTAACAAAGGAGAAGCTGGGCGGTGCGGATACGCATAATTCAGTTTCCGGAGTGGCACATTTTAAGGATATTGATGATAAGGACCTGCTGGAGCGGATTCGGAAGTTGATGACCTATTTACCCCAGAATAATCAGGAGAAGCCGCCCCGGGCAACAGCACGTGACCGCGCTGACCGTGATACCGAGGGGATTGAAGAGATAATGCCGGATG
>CAKZPX010000176.1 GCA_937139435.1 uncultured bacterium | reverse complement strand
TCCGGCATAGGACAGGGGCTACCGATGCCGGTGATACTGTCCCAGCCATAACCAGCGTTACCACTGGCATTGAGTTCAAAGATAATGATGGTGTCGGTAAATACCGGCAGGGTAGATACCGTTTCCCGGGCAAACACATTTTCATTCCGGAATCGGGCAGAAATGGTGTAATCTCCGGTCATGCCATCAGGGTTATGAATATAGCTCAAATCGGTAACGGTATCCACCATGGTGAAATTTTCGTTACCCGCGGCGCGGAACCAGATACAATAGGAGACCGAGGGGTGATTTCTACCCCGGTCCCAGGAGAGATGAACAAAGCTGCCGTTTACCGGTGTGATACGCAGGTTTTCCGGAGGGTGCAGAGGAGGGAAGTCTATGAGCGCTGATTCCGGCATTGACCACGGGCTCGTGTTACCGTTACGGTCTTTCGCCTGACAGCGGAGACGGTACTTTCCCTGTTGCCGGTAGGTGTGGACAGCAGAGACAGACTCACCGGATGGGACAAATTCAGTCCAGGTAGCGGAGTTGTCACCCCAGTCAAACTGGACAGCGATGCTCTCGTTGTGGATGTGCTCTACCCGGGTAACGAATACCAGTGGTGTGTCAGGATAGGCAATTTTTGCGCCTGAGGGCGGTGCTGGTGTTAGAGGTCCCCGGAATTTTATATCCACCCAGAATTGGTCTGATACCGGTGATTCATTTCCCTTCTCGTCCTGGGCTCGCACCGTAAGGGCAAAATTCCCTGTCTCCTGATACACATGTTTTAGAAACATGGTGTCGCCCCCGGGTAGTTCAGCGCTCCAGACCGGTTCGCTGCCATCGCCCCAGTTAAAAAGATAGGAGATGTTGTCCTGGTCAGGGTCGGTGGTAATTGCCCAGAAGGTTAATGTCTCACCGGGTTGACCATTACTTGTTCCGCCAATCCGGGGAGCATGGGGCGGTTTTTCCTGGTTACAACCTGTGACGAAGATAAATAGCGCCATGAAGAACCAGCGGTACATAGTGTAGTAATTAAGACTATTCACAATTACCAGATAGTCAAGATTAGTTTTTCTGAGTGCGTCATAAACCGGTTTATAGAGCATAGTACTCGTCAGGAAGGTGTGGTTGGTAATTAGCCCGGTTTTTCATTGAATACCAGCCCGGGGCTGTCCGGAGGACAGTGTGTTATATATTCGGGTAGAAATAGTCCTTACAGTAAAACAGGGAAAAGCGGTAATATAATTCAGAAGCGCACCGGGGTTTGAGAAGATGTTTGTAACATAAACTTAGTTCCGGGTAATACCCGGGACTACCCGGGGATAACCCGGGGGTATGCCCCAGACCTTCCCATTTTAACTAATATGGAAAGAGAATTTTATTATAACTCCTGATAGATAAACATGTTAAACCGCATCACGAGCATTCAGACATCATCTGCGCCGTTAATTTAACGCACGGAATGGCTCTAATAATATTATTAAGCGGATACCGGTGCTTATATTGTTAGATGGCGGTTTGTTAGAACACAGATAATATATTGAACCGGACACAGAGACCGGGATTTTGGGACTCTGTGGTTGGTGTTTTCTTGACCTCGGGTGATTGGCGGGTTAAATATAATTACCATGCGAGTAGCAGATGTTTTTACCATCATGACCGTTAAGGCGGTTTTTCAATGGAAGGGTTGACGTGGAGTTAAATGTTTTCCTTTTACCTGGTGGGATATTCTTTGCCGGTCTGGTGCTCGGGCTTCTGTTTGAACTGATTATTCTGCGGAAATTGAAAACACTTGCCCGGCGCACAAAGTGGGAGGGAGATGAGGTAATTATCCGGGCGTTCCAGGGGTGGACTGCGGTGCTGGGTGCGGTGGTGGGGCTTTATATTGCGCTCTTATGGTTACCTTTTACCACAATGGCGTTACATATTATTCACCGGGCGTTGCTGGTGATAACGATTTTTGTTGTAACGGTGATTCTGGCAAGGATGGTGGGTGGTTTTGTTAACATCTATGGCGAGAAGGGCAGGGGTGTTTTGCCGGCAGCGACGATATTCGCCAATCTGAGCAAAGCGGTGGTATTTATCCTCGGAGCGCTGGTAATTCTGAATTCGCTGGGGATATCAATCACCCCGATTGTTACCGCGCTGGGTGTGGGTGGGCTGGCAGTGGCACTGGCACTGCAGGACACCCTGGCAAATTTCTTTGCCGGTTTCCATCTGCTCCTTGCCCGTCAGATAAAGCCTGGTGATTATATAAGACTGGAGAGCGGTGAGGAGGGCTATGTTGCCGATGTGACATGGCGAACGACAACGATCCGTCAGTTGAGTAACAATATGGTGGTGGTGCCTAATGCGAAGCTGGCGTCCGCGGTTGTGGTTAACTATGAGTTACCGGGCAGGGACATGGCGGTGTCGGTTCCGGTTAGTGTAAGTTATGACAGCGACCTGGAAAAGGTGGAGGAGGTGACGCTGGCGGTGGCACGGGAGGTGATGCAGGAGGTGCCAGGTGGGGTGGCGGATGCTGAACCACTGCTGCGCTTTCAGAGTTTTGGTGAGTCAGGCATTCAGTTAACAGTTTTTCTCCGGGTACAGGAGGCGATCTATCAGTTTGCGGTGCGGCATGAGTTTATCAAGCGGTTGCACCGGCGCTATAAACAGGAGGGAATCGTTATCCCGTTCCCGATCCGGACAGTTTATCTAAAAGACGGAGGAAGGGATGAAAATCATTGACAGGCGAAAGGGGCTGGCTATTCTCTCAACGATATGAAGGTAAAACTTGCTGGTTTTAACATTGAAGCGGAACTGATTGAAAATTGTACTCGTAACCGCCGGGTGTTTCCAACACCGGAGACAATTGCTGCTGCCTACGCCCGGGTGAGCCGGAGCGAGAAGCCGATTGAGGCGCTGCGCAGTGAGGCAAGACGGGAATTGAAAAAGGCGCGACAGTCCAATCAGACAATAGTGTTCGGAATGGGTCATCACTCCATTGCAGAACATGCGGTGTTTAACTTTGATATTATTGATATTTCCCGGCTGGCGGTAGAGGCGATTGAGCATCATCGTCTGGCATCGTTTACCGAACGGTCACAGCGCTATGTCCGGTTGGACGATGCCTTTATTGTCCCGGCGGAGATTCAGGGTTCAGATTTTCTGGGTGATTACCTTAATATCATTCGGGTGCAGAACACCGCCTATCAACGGTTACTTGAATTGCTAAAAGAGCACTTTGCGGCATCCCGTCCAGAGTTAAAGGATACCCCGGAGAAGATTGAGAATCTGGCTAAAGAGGATGCCCGTTATATTACCAGTCTGGCTACCCAGACCCAGTTGGGGATGACGGTCAATGCCCGCACCCTGGAGTTGATGCTGCGCCGGATGGCAGCGAATGAACTGGCAGAAGTCCGGGCGCTGGGTGAAGAGTTGTATCGGGAGGCAGAGGCGGTGGCACCTTCGCTACTGGTGTTTACCGGGACGACTGATTACGAGCGGAATACCTATCCACGCCTGCGGGATTTTGCAACAACATTTATGACCAGACCGTTTCCCAGACGTCCGCGCAACCTGATTGCGATGTCCGCATCAGATGTGATTCTGGTTGACTACACCCAGAATGCTGATAACAAACTTCTGGCAACCTTGATGCATTCTTCCTCAGGGGCTTCTTATGCGGAGTGCTTATCCCGTTCGGAAAAGCAGACCCTGGCACGGAAAAAGGAGATTTTTAAACTGGCATGTCAGGACCTTCAGGCTTACGATGTGGTGCTCCGGGAGTTTGAGCATTTATACCTGACATTTGAACTGGTGATTTCGGCTGCCTGCTTTGCCCAGTTAAAGAGACACCGGCTGACCACGATTACAGTTCAGCCTTATAACCCGGATCTGGGCTGGACGATACCGGTCTCCATCGCCGAACTGAAAGAGCACAAGAGTTTCAAGGAGGTTTTGAGTCAGACCGAAGAGGTTTACGATAAAATTGCTGCGGTTAACCCGGTTGCGGCGCAGTATGTCCTCACTAACTCCCATCAGCGCCGGGTGTTGATTACCTTAAATGCCCGGGAGCTGTACCATCTCTCCCGTTTGCGCCAGGGCCAATCCGCCCAGTGGGATATTCGTGATGTTGTTACCCGGATGGTGGAGCAGGCACGGAACGTGATGCCCTTAACCCTGCTTCTGGCGGCTGGAAAAGAGGATTACCCGAAGGTGTATCAGGAGTTATATGGTAAACCACCCCAGGTGATAAAACTGCAGTTACCCGAGCCCCGGGAGGTAGAACCCGGCAAAAAGAAGAAAAACAGTAAAAATGGAGATTGATAACAGTAAAAATTTAAAAGAAGCGGTTAAGGCGCTGGAGCCAGAACTGGTGATAACCGAACCGGGGTTAATTAAACGGGTTCGGCTATTTATGACATTGCGGCTGGTGGCAAATGTTCTTGTGTTCGTTATCCTGGCGATAGCCATTTTTATGTGGGCAAACCCACTCCGTATTTTATTTTTAGAATCGGGACAGGGCAGGCTGGTACGGCAGATTTTACTGGGGATTGGTGTCATTTTGCTTTTTGTTGATTGTTTTCTACCGGTGGCAAGGGTTTATAAAATTGCCGAGAGTGATAGCAACCGGTTAAAACTAGTATTAAGAAAACCAAAGCAGTAAAAACCGGGGGAGGATTATGAGATTGAAGGTATTAATTATGATGATTTTCACGTTATTCAGCCTGACAATTGGGCAGTTGAGTTATATTGAGAGCTCCAGCGGGCTGATTAACAATCCCCGTCTTGATGAAGGCAGGACCGAACTGGAATTTGCTGATATCAACAACGATGGCAATCCGGACATTATTTCAATCGGTGACCACGGTAATCCTTACATCAATAGTGAGCAGCACGGGATAATGGTGTGGTTTGGCGATGGTCAGGGGAACTGGACAGTTTACCAGTATGGCAACTTTGGTTATGGCGGAATTGCGGTCGGCGATGTTAACCGGGATGGTAAACTGGATGTCGGTTATGGTATGCATCATAACTACGCCCAGGAAGACCTGGGAGATGATATGCTGGAGGTGGCGTTAGGCGATGGGACAGGAAGGATGTGGGTTGCCTGGGATGATGGATTGATGCCCGGTGGTGCCTGCTGGGGTATGTTCTCCACCGATTTTGCCGATGTTGACCATGACGGCCTGCTGGATATTGGCTCCTGTTCTTTTGGCTATGGGGTTGGTTTGCGGGTCTATCTTAACCGGGGAGATGGCACATGGGTTGAGAGCTGGGGAACGCCAGAGAGCATAAATAGTGATATGGAGTTTTATTTCCGGGATGTGAATCTTGATGGCAACCCGGATATTATCTGTGCAACTGCGGGTCCGGCGGTGTACTTTGGGGACGGTCAGGGTAGTTTTTATCCTGGTGATAGCGGGTTACCCCGCTCCAATTACGGGTTAAGCGGTATCTCACCCGGCGATGTTGACAATGACGGTGGTTTTGATATTGCCTTCTGCAACAACCAGGGCGGGGTAGAGGTGTGGTGCTGGAATGATTCAGCAGGCGTGTGGCACAGTTTTTCTAACGGGTTGCCGACCAGCGGTAATTATGGCGGGACACAGTTGTGTGATATGAACGCTGATGGTTATGTTGATGTTGGTGCGGTTGGCGGTGGGCGTATTACCATCTGGACCGGTGACGGAGATGGTAACTGGACCCGGGCAGTAGATATTAATACCAATTCGCCTGGTTCTTATGAGGCTTACCGCACCGGCGCCGATTTTGACCATAATGGCAGACCCGATATGGCGGTAGTCTTGATGGAGGGGACCTTCCCCAATTATCGTAACTATGCTCGTGCCTATAAAGAGGCAACACCAAGAAATAGTTTGCGGATATTTCCGGTGTTTCCCCGGGGTGGTGAGCGGTTTTGGAATAATTCGGTGCAGTTTATTGACTGGTGGAGCGAGGTCCCACGTGCGGAGTCCAGTGGTGCCGGTTTTGTCCGATTGGAGATTTCCACCACCGGTCCGGATGGACCCTGGAGTTTAATTGCGGACAGTCTGCCCAATAACGGCAGATATCAGTGGCTGGTGCCTCAGGAAATCAGCTCTCGCGACTGCTTTATTCGCTACACCGTTTTTAAAGACGGGCAGGTTAGTTCTGTTATTAATCCTCGCCCGTTTTTTATTGGCGACCCGACCGGAGTTAAATCGGAAATAAGAAATTTCGTTTTCAGGAGCGCCAGTATATGCCATGTTGTTCCGAATCCGACAAGCGAAAGGGCAAGGGTTATGTTGACCACCCCGGCAGAGCGGGATTGGTTATGGCAACTGCTGGATGTTTCCGGACAGGTGAGAAGGTGGGGCAGGGTTAATTCAGGGGATAGAGAGTTTTTCCTTGATACCCGTGACCTGCCTGCAGGGGTATACTTTATCATTCCAGAAGGGTACACTACCACTGATAGCGGCGCTGCACCCATCCCGGGCAGGGTCGTTATAGCGAAATAAATAAGAAGAGAGCACAACCCAAAAAGTTGCTATTTTGAAGTTGGAACGATAGCCGTTGACTTGGTTGTGATAATTTGTAGAATTTTCTTCGTGAAATTTTTAGCCGTTTCTTTTGTATT
>CAKZPX010000175.1 GCA_937139435.1 uncultured bacterium | reverse complement strand
AGGGATGCTGACCATAACCGGGCGGTAATTACCTTTGTTGGCGACCCCGAAGCGGCTCTGGAGGCTGCCTTCCGGGCGACAAAGACCGCAGCAGAGTTGATTGATTTGAATAAGCATCAGGGTCAGCATCCCCGGATTGGTGCGACCGATGTGGTGCCGTTTGTGCCGATTTCCGGTGTGACTCAGGCGGAGTGCATTGAACTTGCCAAGCGACTGGGCAAGCGGATTGCAGATGAACTGTCCATTCCGGTTTATCTTTACGAACTGGCGGCAACCCGTCCGGACCGGCAGGACCTGGCGAATATCCGCAAAGGTGAATTTGAAGGACTGCGCGAGGCGATCAAAACCGACCCGGAACGGGCACCGGATTTTGGACGCCCGGAACTGCATCCCACTGCGGGCGCAACCGTGGTTGGAGTGCGGGCGCCCCTGATCGCCTATAATGTGAATCTGGCAACTACCGATGCAAAGGTTGCCGAGCGGATCGCCAAGGCGATAAGGTTTCGCGATGGTGGTTTCCGTTATGTCAAGGCGCTGGGTTTTGAGGTCAAGGAAAAAAACTGTGTTCAGGTGTCAATTAATATGACCGATTACACCAGGACCCCGCTTTTCCGGGTGTTTGAGATGGTGAAGCGGGAGGCACAGCGCTGGGGTGTTAATGTGCTGGAATCAGAGATTGTCGGACTGGTGCCGCAGGCGGCTCTGATCGCCTGTGCCCGTTATTACCTACAACTGAACAGTTTTAAGAGCGACCAAATTCTTGAGAACCGTTTAATGCCGGCGCAGGGATTGCCTGATTTCCTTGCGGAACTGGCATCTTCGGCACCGGTGCCGGGTGGTGGTTCAGCGGCGGCGCTGAATGGTGCCATTGGAACCGCCCTGATGACAATGGTTGCCAACCTCACCATCGGCAAAAAGGGTTACGAGGAGTTTGATGCGGAGATGAATGCGGTAAAGGAGAAAATGATTCCCCGACAGGAGCGGTTTATCAGCCTGATGGAGGAGGATGCGGCAAGTTTCAAACAGGTGCTGGCGGCATACAAACTGCCCAGGATGACCGAGGCAGATCGGCAGGAACGGGAACAGGCGATCAGTGCGGCGTTAAAGGTGGCAGCCGGGGTGCCATTTAATACGATGACACTGGCGCTGGAGACATTAAAACTGTGCCGACCGGTGGTGGAGTTCGGTAATAAAAACTCCATCAGTGATGCCGGGGTCGGGACGATGAATCTGGATGCGGCATTCCGGGGGGCACGGCTGAATGTGTTGATTAACCTGAGCGGGATAAAGGATAGCGCATTTGTAGCAGAAAAGCGGGAGGCGGTGGACGAGATGGCGGTAGAGATGGAAGGGTTAGTGAAGGACTATCTGGAGATAGTAACCAAGCGGCTGGTGTAGAAAGGCAAGGTTTTCCAGAGGTGTCCGGACAGCATAATAGTTTTGTTGACCTGCATACCCATACAATTTTTTCTGACGGGCTTTTTACCCCGGAAGAGTTGGTCGCTGAGGTGAGCCGGCTGGGGTTTACTGCGATTGCAGTAACTGACCACGATTCGGTTGATGGTATTGACCGGGCACGGGCAGAGGGCAGAAAACGGCGGGTGGAGGTGGTGCCGGGAGTGGAGATGAGTTGTAATGTCAATGGCACCGATATCCATATCCTGGGTTATTATCTTGATTATCATCAGGAGCGGGTGCAGGACTTTTTTGCCCGAATCCGGCAGAGCCGATTGGAACGGGCAGAACGGATGGTGGCAAAGTTAACCGAACTGGGCGCGCCGGTGTCATTTGCCCGAATAAAGGAACTGGCAGGTGCGGGTGCGGTGGGCAGACCTCATGTTGCCCAGGCGATGCTTGAAGCCGGTGCGGTGGCGAGCATCAGCGAGGCGTTTGAACGCTATATCGGGTATGATGGTCCAGCCTATTTTCCCAAATTGCCCCTGACTCCGCTGGAGGTAATCAGTTTTATTCACGATAATGGCGGGCTGACGGTTATCGCCCATCCCGCAACCTACGGTAATGACGAATTACTTTATACAGTGATCGCTGCCGGTGTTGATGGCATTGAGGTATGGCATCCTGAGCACAATGAGCGCTCGGTGGCACGGTATCAGGAGATAGCGGAGAAAAATCGTCTGCTGATGACCGGTGGCAGTGACTGTCATGGTGGAAGGAAGTTGGGCAGGGTTTATCTCGGGGACATCTGTCTGCCCTATAAGTACCTGATGACGCTCAAACAACGCTTGCGGGTTAACCAGTGATTCCGGTTTTCCTTCTGATAACCGTTTTCGGGCAGTTACAGATTGCTCGCTTGAAGTATGGCGGTGGTGGTGACTGGTATAATGACCCGGAGATTATTCCCAATCTGTGCCGGGAGTTAAACCGGCGGACAAATATCGTTGCCCTTACCGACGAGGTGACGGTGAGCCTGTTAGATGATAAAATTTATCAGTATCCTTTTCTTTTTATGACCGGTCATGGCAATATCTCATTTTCTGATGAGGAAGTGGTGCGGTTGCGCCGGTATCTGGAGGCGGGCGGTTTTCTCTATGCTGATGATGATTATGGTATGGATGAATCATTCCGCCGGGAGATGAAAAAGGTTTTTCCTGGTGCCGATTTAGTGGAACTGCCATTTGACCACCCGATTTACCATCAGATTTACAATTTTGATGCTGGTCCGCCCAAGATTCATGAACATTACGAAGGTTCACCCCGTGGTTATGGCATTTACGTTGGTGGCAGGCTGGCGGTTTACTATACCTATAACTCCAACATCTCTGATGGCTGGACCGACCGCTACAACGACCCGGAAGATGTTCGGGAACAGGCAATCAGGATGGGGATTAATATTATCAGTTACTTTTTGAGCAATTGAGGATTTGTTTTAGCAACTGAGAAGGCAAGTCAGTCGGGATAGATTTTCGGACTGCTGGTGGCAGTGACTGTTATGAGAAGATAAAGCGGGCGGTTAATGAACAGCCCGGAGGTGATGTATGCACGGTTACATCCATAACACTACATATCACCTGACAGCGACAGAATCCAGCCGGTCCAGTCTGAGTGTTGTTATTGTGTTATTCTTTGCCCTTACTACCCTTGTTTCTGCTCAGTCCTATCGTTGTGACTGGTGTGTGGTGGGTGCTGGTGGATGGCAGGCAGAGGGCGGGTGTGTATCAGGTGGCATGGGATGGTCGTGACGATCAGAACCGGACTGTGCCGGCTGGTATTTACTTCTGTCGGTTTCAGGCGGGTGATTATCTGGATAAACAGAAATTGCTGATTCAACATTAAGGACGAGTGCTGCTAACCGGCGGGCGAGAGTTTGCCCGCCAGTTTGATTTTATTGCTGTTGAAAGCGAAATTTTACCAATAATGGTTTTGGTTTAACGCGTCGGGGATAAATAGGCTTGACTGAAAGTGATAATTGATTATCATAAGACAGGTGTTTTAACATATAAACCAATGGAGTAAAAACTATGAAAGTAATAATTACCGACCCGATTGCACCGGCAGGGGTGCAGATTTTGCGCGATGCCGGGTTCACCGTTGATGAAAGACCGGGTTTGAAGCCGGATGAGTTAATTAAGGTAATTCCAGAATACGATGCGATTATCGTCCGCAGTGCGACAAAGGTTACCGCCGAGGTGATTGAGGCAGGAAAAAACTTGAAGGTTGTCGGTCGGGCAGGAGTGGGACTGGATAATGTTGACCGCAAGGCGGCAGAGGCAAAGGGGATTAAGGTTGTCAATACACCGGAGGCGACATCAATTTCGGTTGCAGAACTGGCATTGGGGTTGATGTTCGCCTGTGCTCGTTCCATACCGCAGGCAACCGCGTCGCTGCGCACCGGAAAATGGGAGAAAAAGGCTTTTCACGGCATTGAGCTTTGGGGCAAGACACTGGGAATAATCGGTTCAGGAAGAATCGGGTCAGAACTGGCGAAGCGGGCGTTAGCGTTAGGGATGAAGGTACTGGTGCTGGAAAAGCCCGAGGTTGAGGTGCGTTATGGTGAGCGGTGTTCTCGGGAGCAGTTGCTGGCAGAGTCGGATTTTATTTCGCTCCACGTTCCGAAGACACCAGAGACCTATCACATGCTTAATCGCGAGGCGTTTGCGAAGATGAAGAAGGGTGTGATTATTATCAATTGTGCCCGAGGTGGTGTGATTGATGAAGAGGCACTTTACCAGGCGCTACAATCCGGTCAGGTGGCGATGGCGGCGCTGGATGTGTTTGAAAAGGAGCCACTGGAAGATTACAAATTGTTTTCCCTGCCCCAGGTGATTGGCACACCCCACATCGGGGCGCAGACAAAAGAGGGTCAGTATCGTGCCGGTGTGCAGATTGCTGAACGGGTGCGTGATGCCCTGAAGGGGGTTTAATGGCTGATGTGAGAGCCTTTCCGGGTATTCATTACAATCCAGCAAGGGTAGCAAATCTGAGCGAGGTGATTAGCCAGCCTTATGACAAGATAACACTGGAGATGCAGCGGCGCTATCTTGAGCAGCATCAATTTAATTTCGTCCGGTTGATTCTGCCCGGTGGCGAAGATCCCTACACCAGTTCTGCCCGGACCTGCGAGGAATGGTTGCAGAACGGGGTTCTTGTCCGGGAAGCGGAGCCGGCGTTTTATATTCTGGAAGAGGAGTTTGTGATTGATGGGCAGCGATTGCAGCGTAAGGGGTTTATCGGTGCAATACGGGTGGAGGAGTTTGAAAAAGGGACGGTGCTGCCCCATGAGTTCACCCATTCCGGACCAAAGGCAGACCGGCTGGCACTGCTGCATGCAACCAAAAAGGATTACGAGCAGATATTTTTCCTTTATCCGGATCCAGAAGGGGAGATTGACCGGTTACTGGTTACCGAACGGGAACCGGACATGGTAGCGACTGATGAGTATAATGTTGTTCACCGGTTGTGGCTGGTTAAGGACAAGGAGCGGATTCGGGCGCTGCATCAGGCAATGCAATCCCGGGTGGTGTTGATTGCGGATGGTCATCATCGGTATGAGACAGCACTTAACTACCGGCAGGAGATGGAGAAAAAGGGAGCGGTGTCCGAGGATGCGGCGTTACGTTTTAAGAGTGCGGCGTTTTTCAAAATCACCGACCCGGGGCTGGTGATTCTACCAACGTACCGCTTGCTGAAAAATATTGCGATAGATAAGGAGACAGCGCTTTCCCGGTTGCAGAAGTGGTTTACGGTTCAACCAATACCTGAGGAGCGGGCGAAGGTGGAACTGGAACGGTATAAAGATGGACACGCCTTTGTGCTTTACTGGGGCAAAAACAGCGGTTATTTGCTGAACCTGCGTGATAAGAGTGCGGTGGAGCAATACATCCCGGCAGGCAAGAGTTCAGATTATAAGGAACTGGATGTGGCGATACTGCACGCCCTTGTTATTGAGGGTGTTTTTGGTATTACTCCGGATGAGGTTGAGGGCAGGGTGCTTTATGAGCGCTACTGGCAGGATACAGTTGCCCGGGTGGACCGGGGCGAGGCACAGTGTGCTCTGTTTCTTAATCCAACAAGACCGGAGCAGGTTCAGGCGCTGGCGGCAAAAAAGGAGCGGATGCCCCAGAAGTCAACCGATTTCTATCCGAAACTGATTTCCGGAATGGTTTTTATGGATATCAGGGAGGGCGCAGTTTTAAGATGACCCGATGCCAGCAAATTTAACCCCGGAGTATAAGCAGGCAGAGGAACAGTTCCGGCAGGCGAGGACGCCCGAGGAAAAACTGCTCTGTTTGGAAGAGATGCTGGCTACGATCCCCAAGCATAAGGGGACTGAGAAAATGCAGGCAGACATCAAGAGTCGCATCGCCCGTCTGCGTCGGGAACTAACTGAATCCCGGGGCGGTGGCAAGAGGGCGGACTGGTTTCATGTTGAGAAGCAGGGGGCAGGACAGGCGGCAGTTTTTGGTGCACCGAACTGTGGCAAGTCAGCGCTTGTGCGAACATTGACCGGCTTGAATACCGATGTTGCTGCCTATCCTTTTACCACCACCCGACCGCTGGCCGGGATGATGGCTTTTGAAGATATTCAGATTCAGCTGATTGATACGCCGCCTCTGGTTGAGGACTCTCCGCCCTGGTTGTTTCACATCCTGCGCACCGCTGATGTCCTCTGCTGGTTACTGGACATGGCGGATGATGGGGTGCTGGAGACAACCGAGGCGGTGGGACGCTTACTGGAGGAGCGGGGGATTATCGGTTCCGGTGCCTATCGTCAGTTACCGCTGATCCGGGTGGGGACAAAGGCGGATGACCCCGGTGCCCTTGACCGGCTTAACATTCTGCGGGAGTTGCTCGGTGATGTACCGGTGCTTCTGGTTTCAGCGCATACCGGGCAGGGGTTAGATGATTTTCGCCGGGTGGTTTTTACGAGTCTGAAGATAATCCGGGTGTATACGAAGAGGCCGGGTAAACCACCGGATATGGATGAACCGGTGATTTTGAAGATACCAGCAACAGTGCTTGATGCTGCTTATAACCTGCACAAGGACTTTGCCCGTAAACTCGCCTATGCCCGGCTCTGGAACTCCTCCGGGTTTACCGGACAGAGGGTAGAGCGCGAGCACATTCT
>CAKZPX010000174.1 GCA_937139435.1 uncultured bacterium | reverse complement strand
CAAAATATATTCCCCACCAGGCACCGGGCAGCGCTGTGTCGCCGGTTAAAACAACCGAGTCCGGCACCCCGACCGCCACCAGTTTTCCGGGCAAACGATCGCCGACCCTGATCCCAGAATTACTGGCGAATCTAATCTTGACCCCGGGTGCAATTGACAGCATCGGTCCCAATCCCGAGCCAACCTCCACAATCCCGTTAACATAATAAGGTGCGCCGTGGTTTTGCCAGACACCATCCTGAGTTATCGTCCCGGCTGGGACATAGATAAAGTTAAAACCTGCGTTATTAAAACCAAGATTATTCCCCTGCCCCATGGTACCAACGAAAGGCGCCTCAATGTGCAGTGGATAACGGGCACAACCACTCACCGTATTGTATTCAAACTGCAGAAAACCACAGCCGATACAGTAAATCCCGGCACCGGCACTGTTAAGCACCTGACAACCGGTGATGCTGATCGGCACATAAACCAGCACCGCAGCAATGGTACCGGCACCAGCATTTTCAATCCGGCAATATTTTAACCTTGTCTGGCTGAGTGTCCGGTCCCAGAACTCCAGCCCGGGCCAGAACCCGCCAGCAGCAGCAAAGGTAATACCCCCCAGACTACCATCGGCAACAATTCCACCGGGTTTACCTGCACCACAACGCAACCGCACCGAATCGGCGAACAAAAGTGAACAGCCGGGCGCAATGGTCAAAATCGGAGCGGAGTCACCCGCAACAGTAACTGTACCGGTAACAAAATAGGGCAAAGCCTGCCTGCTCCACACCGCAGAACTGGTCACCTTTCCACCGGTTATCTGAACATAATTGCGTCCATTGCCGGCAAAAACATTTCCCGCACCGAGCGAACCGACCTCATCCGCATCCAGAACTAAAGGAAAGCCCGCACAACCGGTAATCACATTGCCGGCAAAACCCCTTAACCCACCTTTAAGACAAACCACACCATCACCGGTGCAACTGCGCAAAGAGCAGTTCTCAATCTTTACCCCTGCTCCGCTGACCGTGATAATCGCCCCGCCAGCAACATTCTCAATCACACAATGCCGTAAAATGGATGTGTCTGGAAAACTGTTTTCTAAAAACTGTATCCCCTGCCAGTCGGTGCCAGTCCAGTGAATCGGTTCTACCGGTGTACCCATTGCCCGAATACCACCACCTGCCCGCATCCCAACAGTCACCCGCGCCCCGGGACTCATAATAATCTCTACGCCTGGTTCAATCGCAACAATCGCCTCAACCAGTAAGTTTCCGGTAACATAATGGGGGTTATTTTCTCTCCGCCACCACTCATCCCGGCTGATTGTGCCGGTGTGATAGGTCCCGGGTAATGGGAATGTCACCACCCGGCGGTCACCGGAACTGCTGGAGTTACCTGCCCGGTCCAGGGCGATAATGCGCAGACGCAATTCACTGCCCGCTGGATAGCCACTGACATCCCAGCCGAACTGATACAGGCTATCCCGCTGTCCTGTCTGACTGCTGACCAGAGAGTCGTCAACAAGCAAATCAACCCGCTTTATACCCCGGTCATCAATCGCATAAACACGAACATTAACCAGCCCAAAAACCGTTTCTCCATCGCCCGGGAAAGCGATCCGGACCCGGGGCGAAAGCATGTCGCCACCCGGACAGGCGGTAAGAATCAAAAGAAGGAGAACCAAACCCACCGACATTAACCAGAACCAGCCCTGGTGAAACAACCGCTGCGTGCGTCTCATCCCCAGCGCTTTCCTGTGGAATGAACCCGCCAGCTATCACCCGTCTTTTTCAGATATAACTCCACCCCTGTTGGTCGTCGAATAACCGGACGCCCCCGGTAATAAGGCCAGGGACGAAAATCCAGTGCCACAATTGCGGTTGTGCCGTATACCCGCACCATGCCAAACTCGCAGTAAACCGGTAACTGCGGAAATATCCGACGCTCTCTTATCTCCTCGGGCGTGTACCAGACAACCGTCCGCCCCTCAATCTTTACCGGCGCCTCCTCAATCCGCTCGTGCTGAACAACCACAACCGTTTCCGGCAGATTTATTTTCTCCAGACCGACCCCCCTCCTCCCTTCTGGAGAGAGAAAATAGTCCAGCGCCACCTCTGCTGCCCGGCGCATCATCAGCGTTTCACTCCTGCCGTATTGAAATGACTGATCAAGGATGCTGGAAAGCCAGGTCAGTTCCCAGCCACTGTCACCCAGAATCCAGTTCTGATAAATGTATTCGTAATCCTGTTCCCCCTGAAAAAATACATAGGTAGAGGCATGCCCACCCAGTCCGCGCACACCGGTGACTAAAGTCTTTACTCGCGCCACCTGGCGTCCGGCGCGCCAGCGATTCACTACCGAATCAAAACGGGCAAAATCTATCTCCTGCCGAAACACCGGCACAAAAAGCCGATACAGTACCCGGTTATTATTGTTAATCAGCGCCTCACCTATCTTCTGCACCTTTAACTCCAGTTGATACTCGGGTTTGGGTTCTACCGCTTTAGCGGGTACCGGAAAAAATAATATTGTCCCTGTTATTGCGGCAAAAGATAAAATTAAAAACTCTTTCAACCAACGGGCCCGACCAGATTTGAACTGGCGATCTTCGCCGTGACAGGGCGACGTGTTAAACCAGGCTACACTACGGGCCCAGAATTAGAATATAATATAATTTGATAACCGCCTTGTCAACACAGGACACAGACCCCACGATAAAATCCCCGCAAACCTTTCCGAGCAAACCAGATTAAAAACAGATACAGAGCCAGTCCGAAGATTATATCTTGCTTCCCATCCCGGATAACATCAGGTTTTTATCCAGATGGCATTTCCAGATTTCAATCGCACACCGATCAGGGATTCAAACCGAACTTAACATCCAGAAAAAATAGATTGTTAAAAACGGAAATCCAACCCTCAATTTCATCAGAAAATTAAAGAGGGGGTAATCCCCGGAACTATCCCGGGGGTAACCCGGGGATACCCCCCATCCACTACCATATTATCAGTTTCCCTCCGGGTTTTTCTATACTAAATATCGCTAAATTAACATGTTAACCACAATGAAAACTTTTATACCCGTAACATTTGTGTTATAATCATGCCGGGCAATATTTGCCATTAGCAACCGCTCGGTTATATTCTATCTATGAGTCAAACAGAGCTGCGGTCTGCAATCCGGTTTCACGGACATCTTGGTCCCTGGTTGATTCTGGGTTTACGTGCCGGAAGGTATGCGGCAACAAAATTGCATGGCTCGCCATTTGAACTAAGTGCCATCGTCACCTGTC
Organism: uncultured bacterium; assembly: GCA_937139435.1. Classification (GTDB taxonomy): domain Bacteria; phylum Hydrothermota; class Tepidihabitantia; order Tepidihabitantales; family Tepidihabitantaceae; genus Tepidihabitans. The sequence continues at coordinate 2,439 of CAKZPX010000174.1, read as the reverse complement.
CGAAAAAGCCACCGGTTCGCTGCTTTATTGACGGAGTACAGATGGGTTCGGGTTGCACAATGGGCAAGGGTAACATCCAGCACCGGGTGCAGAACCAAACCTGTGCGGTCAGATTTATCAACCACCGCACCCGGGAAAAACTGTGCCTTAAAGTCCAGCCCGGGGTCTGGACCCAACTCCACACGCCTGCCCGCACCCCGGTTACCAGTATTGCCCGCACAATTTACCGGTTACCAATCAACACACTTTTTGTCATCAACCCTGAATCCAGAAAACCGGTGGTTAGTCTAATAAGGTAGAAAATGATAAAAGGAGGTGGTAAAAATGGCAAAGCATCTGACAAGCTGGGATCCGTTCCGGGAGATGGTGTCCTTACGGGACGAACTGGACAGGCTTTTTGACTCGGTCTTTGGCAGGTTGCCGCGCGAACGGGGTGAAACCTACTGGGCACCACCGCTGGACATTGAGGAGACCGAGGACGCAATCATCGTCCGTGCCGAACTGCCGGGCATGAACAAAGACGACATCAAGATTACCCTCTCCGGTGATACGCTGACCATCTCCGGTGAGCGCAAGCAGGAGAGCGAAAAGAAGGGCAGGACCTATTACCGCATTGAGCGTGCCTATGGCAAGTTCCAGCGGACGGTGACCCTGCCCACCGATGTAGAAAGTGACAGGACAAAGGCGTCCTACAAAGCTGGTGTCCTGGAACTGGTGTTGCCGAAGTCCGAGAAGTCAAGGGCTCGCGAGATTAACATCGTCGCCGAGGACTAAAACCATCCCGGAGACGGTAAAAGGGCGCCGGAGGGCGCCCTTTTTATTTCTCCCAAAACCTGGCCGAATGTTTTCTTGACTATAAAAAAAGAGATTTTATCATTATAAGAATGAACAAATTAAAACCTGTCTTTGGAGTGCTGACCGGTCTATTAATACTTTCCTGTTCTGACGCCCCGCTGATTGAGCGAGCGGCAAACCGGGTAGTTCTGGTAGAACTTTTCTCCACGCCCCTTGATGAATGAGACTACTGTGCGTCCGCGGTGCGGGCGCTGGACAGCCTGAGCATGACTTACCGCGACTCCCTTGCCTATGTTGTCTACTACCTCAGCGAGATGCACCCGGAACTGGAAAGCAAGGCGGGAAAGGCACGGACTGAATGGTACGGAGTCGTTCCGCACCTCGCCCCCCTGGCATTTTTTGACGGCAACGTGCGCTCACCGCAAATCCCGATACCTGATTCCTTTTATCCGATATATCGCAATATGATTGACGGCGCCCGGGCACAGCAGACCTTTCTGGAGATGACCATTGACAGTTCCACAACCGGGATTGAACCGGCGCTCCTCCACCTGGGTATCCGCATCACACCCACCGACTCCAGCGTGGACACAATGACCACCCTGCGTCTGGTGGCGATTGTTTACGAGGACGGTGTCCCCTACTACTCAATGCTGCGGGGTGATACGGTATTTTCGCCGATGACCGTGCGCCAGGTGATTGGTGACAGTTTTGGCATCCCCATTCGCCTGAAATTTGGTCAGAACTTTGACACCCTGCTTACCACACCGGTTAGCGATTATAACATTGACCGGGTCGGGGTGGTGGTCAGTGTGCAGAATTATCTCAACCGTGCTGTGTACCAGTCGGTGATAAAAAGAAAGTTAAAAAATTGAACCGGGAGGTGTAATATGAAAAAAATCCTGACATTCGGAATGGCAACATTTTTTATCTTTGCCCTGGTCGCGGCGGAAGAAAAAAAGTCAGAAAAAAAGTATGAACCGGCACCGGACTTCACCCTGAAAGACATCAACGGCGTTGAGGTCAGGCTCTCTGAACTCTTAAAAAATGGTCCGGTCTATATAGAGTGCTGGGACCTGGCTTGTGTTAACTGCATTGCCGAACTTGATGCCCTTTTGCCTGTGTATGACTCATTAAAGAGTCGCGGGTTACAGATTGTTGCCCTCTCGGTTGACAAACCATCTGATGAGGCACGGGTAAAGGCTTTTGTCCGTGCCAAGAAATGGCCTTACATTGTCCTCCTTGACCAGCAGCAAAAGGTAAAAAAGGCATACAACATCATCATCAAACCCACCGCGGTGCTCATCAATATGCAGGGCGAGATTGTTTACACCCATATCGGCTACAAAAAGGGCGATGAGAAAAAAATTGCCGAGGAGATCGGCAAATGGTTGCCCGAGGAACCGGTAGAGGAAAAGGCACCGACCGAGGAAAAAGAAGAGGAGAGGAAAGAGGAAAAGAAACAACCGCAGAAGTGAGTGGATAAGTGACACCCGGTTATCTCCTGCTCGCCACCATCATCTTCAGCGCCAACCTGACCATTCAGGGCGTCAACCGGGCAGAATTCTGGGGCTATCAGGAAAACTGGGCGACCCATATTGAAGACAAAGCCGACATCTCCCTGCGCTATGGCGACTTTGAGGG
>CAKZPX010000173.1 GCA_937139435.1 uncultured bacterium | reverse complement strand
GCGCGCCTCGCCCGCAATGGTCATCACCAGATCATTCTCCAGAGCGACAAAGATAAATGACATATCCGCACCGTCCAGTTGACTCATGGGCGGATTGGCGATAAACTCGCCGTTAATCTTACCAACCCGGCAGACACCAATCGGTCCTAAAAACGGGATTTCGGAAATGGTCAGCGCTGCTGATGCGGCAATCAGGCTCAAAAACTCGCTCTCATTCTCCATATCAGTGGAAAGCAGGTAGGCGATTATCTGGGTCTCGTGGCGAAAGTTACGGGGAAACAGGGGTCTTATCGGACGGTCAATCAACCGGCAGGTAAGTGTTTCCTTGTCTCGTGGTCTGCCTTCCCGTTTAAAAAATCCTCCCGGTATTTTGCCTGCGGCATAAGCCAGTTCCCGATAATCCACCACCAGGGGAAAGAAGTCCTGGTATCCTGCCAGCGGTTCCTTGTTATAAACCACACTTGCCAGCACCACCGAATCACCGTAGCGGGCAAGCACCCCGGCATCTGCCTGCCGGGCAACACGGCCAAATTCTAATGATAAGGTCCGGCCGGAGACCTCAAGCTCAACGCGGTGCATCGCCTAACCCCGTAATCCGAGGCTGGCTAGGATCTTCTCATACCGTTCCGGATGATGCCTGGCAAGATACTGCAGATGCCGACGCCGTGAATTAACCAGTTTGATTAATCCGCGTCGCGAATGGCGGTCTTTTTTATGAACCTTCAAATGCTCGGCCAGCTGATTTATCCTCTCGGTCAGAATTGCTATCTGAACCTCTGGTGAACCGGTATCATTTTCGTGCAATTGAAAAATAGTCACCAGTTGCTTTTTTCTGTCTTTTGTTAGTGCCATCTTTTTCCTCTTCTTTTTCCTTTTGTTTTAATTAAAATACCCAAATCCCCATAAATGTCAATAAAAGTAATCCATGCCCAGCAGCGTGCCATTAACAGAGCACTACTGTCAACAAGAAAGGGCCGGGCTTGATTTTTCTCTCGGACAGGTGTTGGCGCAAGCACGACGGGGTATTTTCAGTTTCTCCCTCTCCGCAGAATAAAAATAGATCTCGGGCAACATGGGGTATAAACACCACAGGAAATACCTATCTTAACTACCCGGGGATATACCGTATTATAACCATGGCTAATTCGGGAGCAGAACAGAAAAAATGATACCCTCCTTGATGGGTTAAACCAGAACCAGGGATAACCCGGGGACTATCCCGGGAATAACCCCGGGGTTAACCCCCGGTCTACCCCTCTTAATATTTTTCCCGGTAACGATTTTAGTTTAACTATTTGTAAATAAATATGTTAGCCCGGTTGCCCGGACCTGAGGCAGCGCCATTGTGGTTAACGGCAACAGAAGGAAAAAAATCGCCTGTTATTCCGCACCCCTGACCCGGCGCTTACCCGGGAATAGCGCTACAATCGCAACCACATCCAGGTACCTGTTATGTTGTATCTTGACCGGATAAGGATGTGTGATTATCCTCAACTGGTGATAACAGAAATCAGGACAAAGTTAAAGAAACTGGGTAGGGTCTATGACCGCCTTCTGGAGATAAAAGGCGAGCGCCAGTTATTCCTGGTTGGCGGTGCCCTGCGGGACATAGCACTCGGGCACAACCCGGCAGATTTTGACTTCGCAGTTTCCGGCTCTGGAATCGATTTTGCCCAGAAACTGGCACCCGTCATCCGGGGAAAACTGATTGTCCTCTCGGAAAAGGACGATGAGGCACGCGTGGTTTACCGGAAGAAAATCACCCTGGATTTCAATGGACTTGGTCCCCAGCCAATTGAATCTGACCTTGCCCGGCGTGACTTTACCGTAAATGCCCTTGCCTGCGAACTGCCGGATATACCAGCAGTTATTGACCCGTTCGGCGGGATGGAAGATATAAAGCGAAAACTCATTCGCCCGGTAAGCGGACAATCGCTCCACCTCGACCCTTTAAGGTTGTTGCGTGCCTTTCGCATCGCCCAGGAACTGGGGTTTACCGTCCACCCGCAGGTCCTGGAACAGGGAAAAACAATAACCTTGAAGGCAACCGCTGCGGAACGTATCGGTGCTGAGTTCATCCGTATCCTGGAAACACCCAACTCCTGGCGCTGGGTAGAAACGCTTAACCAGATCCAGCGTCTGGAAGAGATAATGCCTGAACTTGCCCCGCTTTTAAAGGATGAGGAACTTCGTATTCACACCTTCCGCACCTGTCAGAAGATAGAAGAACTGCTGGCAAACCCCGGATTTTTTGCCCGACTGGAACCGGAATGGCAGGCTTACTTTTCTAACTTTCCCTGCCGCAGGGCGCTACTGAAACTGTCCGGACTGCTGCACGATCTTGCCAAACCTCACACCCGTTTTACCACCGAGACCGGTGAGGTGCACTTCTATGGTCACGACAGCCTCGGAGCAAAATTAACAACAAAAATCTGCCATATCCGGCTGCGCCTTTCCCGGGAACAGACCCGGATGGTGCGCACCCTGGTCAAAGAACATATGCGCCTCCATCTTCTGGCAACTGCGCCAGAACTAACCGAGCGTGCCATCCGGCGCTACTTCCGTGACCTGGGCGAAGAGGCTCTGGGCTTGATGATACTCTGCTATGCTGATGGCTGGGCAACAGCAGGAAAAACCGCCCACCTGGAAACCACCATCACCCGTATGATTAACCAGCACCGGAGTGAATTAGCCAGAACCCGGGTAAAACGGCTTGTAACCGGTAATGACCTCATCGCCCTGGGTATGACACCCGGACCGGTGTTTCGGGTGATACTCCAGGAACTGGAAGACCTCCAGATTGAAGGCAAAATAAAAACCAAAGAGGAAGGACTGGAATACCTGAAAGCCTATCTGATGCGTGAGGCAGAAAAATGAGAAAAACATCACACCGGACCGGGCGCAACACACCGGACTTAATATTCCCGCCCCTTTTCCTCTGCTATCTGTTTATTCTTCTACCATCATGGAGTTCGGGTAGAACCCTGACCCATACCTTCCGGTTCTCCACTGCGGAACTGAAAACCATTCCGATTAATGACGGGTTGGTGTTAAACTTTTCTGATGGGGTTTTCCCTGTTCTCCCGGGTGCTCCGACCCTGCCGGTAAAGGGATACACCCTGCCCCGACCAGCAGATGCGGTGGTAACCGGTATCAGGGTTCTCAGTGTCCAGTTTGAAACCCTCCCCGGTTATTTCTCCGTCCCGCCCCTGCCACCGCCAGCCATCCTTTCCCGCCCTGGCACAAAACCAGCAGAAAAGCGGCATTCAATTTATAACAGTAATAACCCCTATCCCGAACAACTGGTTGCCATTACCGGTCAGGGACTTTTACGGGGTAAACCTTATCTGTCAATCACCCTGAACCCGTGCCAGTTGCTTCCACAGGAAAACCGGGTGCGGATGATAAGACAGATTGAAATCGCATTTGAATATCAGAATCAACCAGGTCAGGACGCAAAATGGCAGGAAACCGGACCGATGGAGTACCTCATCGTTACCGCACCCGGACTTGATAGCGCATTCTCTCTTCTCACCCGCTGGCGCCAGCGCACCGGTCTTCACACCGCACTCCGGCTTATTGACTGGATTATGGCAAACTATACTGGCAGGGATGAGGCAGAGAAATTACGTAACTACTTAAAAATCTGCGCCCGGGACTCCGGACTCAAATGGCTGGTTCTGGGTGGCGATGCGGAACTTATTCCGGTACGCCGGGCATTCGCCATGTCCTGCTCTGCCGGTCTTCATCCCCGGGAGGACTCTTTACCCTGCGACCTCTACTACTCAGCGCTTGATGGCACCTGGGACGAGGATAGCGATGGAGTTTTTGGCGAAGTTGAGGATGGGGTAGACCTCTATCCTGACATCTATGTCGGCAGGGTTCCGGTTAACACCCCTGATGAGGCACATGCCTTTGTGGAAAAGTTACTCATCTATGAAAAAGGACAGTTTCCGGTTCCGAACCATCTTAACCAGGCGATATTTTCTGCCGCAGTTTTATGGCATGACCCTTATACTGACGAGGGAATTGCGAAAGACCTGATTGCCACCCGGTCGTTTCCCTCTCGTTTCACAATTAATAAAATCTACGAATCCCGAATGCTGGTAACAATTGATACCGTCCGGCAACTGCTCAACAACGGTTTTGGTGTATTCAATCACTGCGGTCACGGCTGGATTGATGCCATCGCCTTAAGCCATAACGTCTGCCTGCGCAACCCGGATATTGACAACCTGAACAATACCGACCGCACCGGTATTGGTTACTCTATCGGCTGCTGGACAAACGCCTTTGACTTTGACGCCATCGGTGAACACTTTATCCGGCACCCGAGCGGTGGCTGTGTTGCCTATATCGGCAACTCCTCCTATGGCTGGGGTTCACCGGGCAACCCGGGCTTCGGCTACTCGGACCGATTTGATGCCCGATTCTTTGAAGAACTCTTTAACTCCACCGCACCCCAGATCGGCGAGATATTCGCCCGGACCAAACTGTTCTTTGTCCCCCACAGTAATGAGGCAAATGTGTATCGCTGGCATCAATTCTGTTTAAATCTCCTGGGTGACCCGGCGATGCCGGTTTTCACTGATACCATCAAACTACTATCTGTTCATAAACCCGGTTATCTTCCTCCTGGACAGGGTGCTGCCCGCATTGTTGTCCTTGATGATGGACAACCGGTTCGGGACGCAAAGGTCGCGATAGAGCAGAACGGCATCCTCCTGGCACGCGCCATCACTGATAAAATCGGCACCGCTATCCTGGAATATAATGACCTTTCACCAGAACCAGCCCTGCTCACCATTACCGCACCCAATTATCGCCCGTTGCAGGATTCGCTAACGGTAACACCGGGGTTAAACCTGTCCCTCACCACGGTAAAAATAGTCTCTCCTTCCTGGAAGGAAACAACCGATTTTATCACACCCGGGAGCGATCTCGCTCTCCTTTTATCAATCCGCAATCTTGGTTCACAACCCACCCCTGCCCTCTTCTTTTCCATCGCCTCAAACTCACCCCTGCTCACAGTCACCAGACAATATGACACCACTCCTCCAATCCCACCGGACAGCGAAATTGTTACCCGTATGTTCCTCCTCCATTGCTCTCCGGACGCCGGCAACGGTCAAACCGCTACGCTGGCAATCACAGTAATGGATTCTATTCGCCCGCTCCTCAATTTCCCGGTGGTGCTCCTGGTCGGGGTTCCGGATATCAGGATAACCGGATACATTACCGATATATCACCACCTGATACTATCAACCTGTTTATTAAGGTGACCAATAACGGCTGGGCACCGGCAAAATCTCCCACCGGCACGCTATTCCGTCATTGTTATCCAGAACCAGAAAATTGCTACCCGCTCCTAATCAACCCGGGCATTATCTTTCCGGACATCCCTGCCCGGGAGTCCGCCTGGTGCCTTACCCCGGCGCAGTTAAAAGGCAGCGGCAGGTTACGCATCGGAGTAAACATCGTTACCGCTGGTTATCTTTTCAGCGATACCTTAACAATTGCCGGTTCTGTAACCGGGCTCTATGCCAATTTTGACTCCGGAACTGGGGGCTGGTCTACCGGTGGCGAGAACTGCTCCTGGCAACCGGTTACCCGTCGGTCTCACTCCCCTTCTTACGCCTTTTATGCCGGAGGCGAAACTGGCACCTACCCGGATAACTCTTTCGCCATCACGCCGATAGGCGATCTGATTCGTAATTTC
>CAKZPX010000172.1 GCA_937139435.1 uncultured bacterium | reverse complement strand
TTTACGGACTGGCGCTATTACTTGGTGTATTCCTTGTTGCCTATATCACAGCAGGACAGAAGATTATGGACGACGTCGTCCTGTTTCTTGCCTCGCCCACCGTGGCGTTGATTGAACGCTGGGTGCAATCGCCCGCTCTGCTGATTGTACTGATTCTGGGTTATGGTAGTTATCTCTACTGGCTCCACACCCGAAAAAAGTTCCGTCCCGGCTATGTGGGACTGATCATTGGATTGGTGTTTCTTTCTGGCACCGTCCAGTTTATAATGATGGTTCGCGCCCGCCAGTACCCCAGTATCAATGAGGTAGAACCAACGCACTGGAAGGACTTTGTCAGCGTGCTTAAACGGGAGCAGTACGACCCGATGCGCCTTTTACCGCGCAAGACCCAGTTCCTCACCGAAGACGACTGGCGCCGCAACCAGAACCCGAGATTTGATCTGTTCCGTGCCTATATTGAGCAGATCGCCTTCTATGTCCGTTACTTCCTCTGGCAATGGGGCAACGAGCGCTTTCTTGACGTCCTGTTTACCAACATCCCGCGCATCTTTCTCCGGCTCTCCTGGCAGGGGATTCTGGGACTCATCCCGCCCCTTTTGGGACTCTGGGGTATGTGGCACCAGTTCAAACGGGACAAAAAATCCTTTGCCCTAATTTTCATCGCCTTTATTGTCGCTTCCATCGGACTATTAACCTATCTCAACCTGAAATTCTCACCCTCGGACCCCCGTGGAGAACTCCGCTTCCGTGAGGTGCGGGAACGAGACTACTTCTTTGCTTTTTCCTTTGTCTTTTACACCATGTTCATTGGCACCGGTGTTTATGCCCTGCTCCGCTGGGCAGAAAAGGAATTGCGCAACCGGCGGCTCTCTGTCCCGATGCCAGCAGTATCCGCACTGGTCATTGCATTCGGATTTGTCCCGATGCTCCTGAATTACAAAATGGTCACGCGCCGGTACAACTGGATTCCAGCAGAATACGGTTACAACATGCTCATCTGCTGTGAAGGTGAGAAAGCGGTTCTCTTCACCAACGGCGACAATGATACCTTCCCGCTCTGGTTTATGCAAACCGTGCCCTCCCTGGTTGCGGGCAACGACCCTAACTTCGGCAAAAATGTTGCAGTTGCCAACCTCTCGTTGTTAAACACCACCTGGTTCTGCAAACAACTCAAACGCTGGGGCGCACCCATCTCGTTCACCGAGGAGGAAATTGAACGTCTGCCTTTGGGGTTCATCGCCCGCAATAACCGCACCGTGCTCTTAAAAGACATTATGATTCGTAACATCGTCGCCACTGCGGGCGGAATAAAACTCAAATGGCCTGACGACTACGAAAGCCAGCCCCGGGAATTTATCGCCAAGGTTTTTGGTTCGGGTTACCAGCCTAAAAGCCCGGTATATTTCGCCACCACCGTTTCTCCAGACAACACCCTTGATGTCCGGGGACATCTAAGGCTGGAGGGGCTGGTGCGACGGGTTGTTGGAGAAACAGATATCTTTGCCGGCGAGGATGAAATGGTTGACACCGCCCGCACCCGCATCCTCCTCACCGAAAAATTCAAACTAAACTCCATGCTCAACCCGCGCGTGGAGAAAGACGAAAACACCGTCGGACTCCTCTCCACCTACGCCCACAGTTATCTCCTCCTGGCAAACGCCTACGCCCGGGCAGGCGATTACCGTGCTGCCCAGCAAACCATCATCCCGGCACTCCGCTTTGAACTGGAGGGAGTGCAAAAAATGCTTTTGTTCTATCACCTCTCCCGATTCGCCGCACTCAACCGCGACTACCAGACCGCACTCAGTGCCATTGACTCGGCGCAAAAGTACGCCACTGATGAACCCCGTCTGCATCTGGAACTTATCCTCCAGCGCGGGTTCATCTGCCAGGCGATGGGTGATTATCCCGAGGCAGAAAAGATGTACCGCAACGCCCTTGCCATCGCGCCGGGAGAATGGCAGATTGTCCAGATTCTCTACCGGCTCTATCTGGAAGACCTCCGCGACACCAATCGGGCAAAGACGCTGCTCAGTGACCGGCTACGGCGCTACCCGTCTGATTCTAACGCTGCTCGACTCCTGCGGGAATTGCAGTAGCCCGGTAACCTATGATGCCTAACTATTCTTGACAGGTTGCATCCAGAAACGGTATTACAAAAGATTTTAAATGGCAGAGGTAACTTATGAATTGCGCCGTCAAGCAGTATGCATGAGTTTGCCATCACCAGAAGCCTTCTCGCTGAGGTGGTCCGGGCAGCAAAAGAAAATAATGCCCACCGGGTACACAGGGTAAAAATCCTGATTGGAGAAAAATCGGCGGTTGTCCCGGAATGTGTCCAGTTCTATTTTGAACAACTAAAAAAGGGCACAGTGGCGGAAGATGCCCGGCTGGATTTCAAACGCATCCCGCTCCAGATTCGCTGTCCGAAATGTGGTCGGCAATTCTCTTCCTTAGAAGAGATGTGCGATTGCAATGCCGGCGGTGAGATCGTTGGCGGAGACGAACTTTTAATTGAAGTTATTGAAATAGAATGATAAAATAAAAAAGGAGGTATGATGCTCAACATTATCCTGATTTGCATACTTACTACGGCGCTAAAGAACGAAATCACCGGACCCGAGACACAATTTCCTGGTGTCAGCACCTGGCGCGAGCTAGAGGTCAATCTGCCTGCCGGTGGTGGCGACGACATCAGGATTATGCCCGGCTGGCCAAAAAAGGTCTCTTACACATCCACCTTCGCCCCCTGCCGGGGTGTAGCGCTTGCTGACCTTGACAACAATGGACAACTGGAAGTGATTATGCCCTCAACCGCCGGGCAACTCCATGTCTGGCGCGCTGATGGCACCTATTATCCGGGCTGGCCCAAAACATTCAGCGGCTCCGCCCAGTACACCGCAGCGGTTGCCGATATCGACCGTGATGGACAATATGAAATTGCCATCTGCACCCGTGGATTAACATCAGGTGGAGCGGTCTACGTCTTTCGCAGTGATGGGACTGTGAAAACCGGCTGGCCTTTCACTGGTCTGGTCAACGGTAACTTCGCTGATAGCCCGACTCTAGCCGATATTGATGGTGACGAGACACTAGAGGTAATTGTCGGCGAACGTAACTACCCCATAGGTCACCTTCACGTCCTCCGGCACAACGGCACACCCCAGCCTGGTACCTGGCCCTGTTCCCTTGACCACGTCCCGGCATTGGGAGCTGCGGTAGGTGATATCAACCTTGACGGACAACCGGAAATCGTGTACGCCTCCTACAACAGCCTCTACGTCTTTCGTCCGGATGGCACACTGCTTCCGGGCTGGCCAGTAATCAGCCCAAACGGTGCCAAATTTTCCTACCAGTCTCCTGCCCTTGCCGATATCAACGATGACGACACACTGGAAATCATTACCGCCATGCATCAGGGTATCCAGGGTCCCTATGTATTTCGCTACGATGGCACCATCCTTACCGGCTGGCCTTATTCTTTCCCACGCTGGACCTACTGTCCACCAACCGTTGCCGATCTGCTCCGGGATGACGACCAGAAGATTATATGTGGACTTTCCGGTATTATCAGCAGCGGCGCATACGTCCTTTACGGTTTTGATGACGACGGTTCAGTCCTCACCGGCTTCCCGATCTATCAGTCCGGAGGTGATGCGGCAGAGGGTAATATCACCGTTGCCGATGTTGATGGCGACGGGGATCTGGAAGTAATCTTTACCAGCAATCTAATGTCCTCCACTGATACCCTTGGGTACCTCTATGCGGTGCATTACGACGGCACACCGGTCTCGGGCTGGCCTTTGCGTCCTTACGGCTGTACCTATCTGAACGGAGCAACCGTTGCCGATGTTGATGGTGATGACACAATGGATATTGTTACCGTGTCCTATGATAACGGAACAACTATGGCGGTAACTGTATGGGAAACCACAACACCTTTCACCCCTGCCTCCTGGGAATGGCCAACATACCAGTTTGATATGGCACGTACCGGACGGTACCGGAAACCAACCGTTAGTATCGCTGAACCGGCACCAAACAAACCACTTCCCCGAATGCGCCTTCATCCCGTTGTCACTCGCCCCGGTACCCGCTTATACCTTACTACGGTACCTGACCAACACATCCCGATAGTAATCTATGACCGCACCGGCAGACCGGTAAGTGATATCGTTATATCTTCTTCTGGCGTTACCTTGCCCACCAGCCTCACCGCTGGTGTCTATTTCGTAAAATCACCGCTATTGCCGATAACTGAGAAACTGCTTATCGTCCCGTAATCAAAAAATAAAGCGGGCGCCCGAGCCAGTCGGACGCCCGCTATTTTTCTTTCTATCTATCGCCGAACAACAAGTTTCTGCACCTCTGTTCCTTCGGGTGCAGTCAGACGCAACAGGTAAACACCATTTGCTAACCGCCGCGCATCCCAGAAAAACTCCAGCCTTCCGGGTTCAGCCCAGCGGTCTAAAATCATCCCAATTGACCTGCCGCTGACATCAAACACCTCTGCCTGCACCCTGCCCGCCTGGAGGAGATGATAACTAATCCGTACCATACCGGCGAAGGGGTTGGGTGAACAGTGCACACCGGTAATCTCTCGTACCTGTGTGCCCCCTGTCTCCTCTTTAATCCCGACATTATTATCAAACCAGTTCTGGGCGCTGTCGGCGTTCGCCTCAAAATCAACAGCGGAACTGCCCCCGACAAAGGCAAATGCCGTCTGATAACTCTCGCCCGGATTGAGGCTAAAAGGACCAACCGAGACACCAACCGACCAGTCGTAATTGCGGTTAGAGTTGCGCTGGATAATCGTCCCGTTAAGAAAACGCAGTTTCATCCCCTCGCTCATCGCCGAATCCGGATAAACGTAACGGGCATGGTCAATCGCACAGAGATTGGCAAATGATTGCGGTGCCAGTATCTTGACACCAACACAGGGATTGGCACTGCTTGACTGCCGCATATAGGAAAACCGCTTGGTCTCATTGCTGGTAACTGTGTTTAATGTAGGATCAGCGCCGACATCAAAATCGGCAAAGATGCCGGCATAGACCCCGCTTACCGCACTACTGCCATTATTGGTGATATCATAAACGATCACAACAAAGTCATCATAACCGGCGCCAGCATTCATGTAGGAATTCTGTACCACCCTGATCCCCTTGGGTGCCGAATGTCCGGCATCATTCATTACCGCCCGAAAATGCTCACTCCCTGCCTGGGGAGGCACGACCGGTCTCAGACTGTCCACAATGCGAAAGTCCGTGTTGTAACTGGATGCCGGTCGTCCATAGAACCGGTCAACGATATAACTTTCACTGTTCCCCAAGAGGAAACTGGCGTAATAAAGACTGCTTCCTGCACTCTTGGGATAGCAAAAACCAGCACCCGCATCACCGGGGGGCTCGGTAAACCCAACCGACCCCAGGGCGGTAACGGTCAAACGGCAATAGCCTGTATCGTGGTCAAGGTAAACCGCACCCGGCTGAACCGGCTCACCAACTGTAATTGTAAATGTCGGGTCCCAGCTTCCCTCATTACTCGTTACATAGACGGTAAACTGCACCTGGGTACCGCGGGGTGTGGAACTGCTGGCACTAACCCGGTAGCGATCACCGCGGGCGGTGTCTCCGGAATTGATGCGCCCATAAGCCGAGGTAGAATCAAGCCTTGTAATGTAACCCGAACCAGTGCGAAGAACACCGTTCACACCTGTTGCCTGGGCACTGCCCATATTCCTCAGGGTAACATAGAGGTCAGCGGTTTCACCCGGTTCCAGCATGTGATTATTACCATCATCGATATAGTAGTTAGCAATTGTGATATAGGGCTGGGGTGCTCCGGGAACAACCGTTACCGTCCTTTCTACCGGCAGAAACTGTTTCCTGGTTACCGTCAAATACATTGTACCCGGTGTTACAGGATTAATAGTAACCCGTGCCACTCCACTACCATCGGTCGTGCCCACCTCATGCAACTCTCCGGGCTTGTAAAGACACACCAGTGCTCCAGCTACGGGCGAACTACCGCGGGTTACGGTAACCTGAAACGTCTGAGCCCCGGTCGCTGTGGTATCCCGATTCTGGACAGTCATATTTCCCGGTGTACCGTTCCAGAGTGGCAGCGCCGGGTCACCAAAAAGGTTTAACTCGTAATAGCACCAGCGCCAGACCGCCTGATTCTGGGCAATGTAGCCGTAAACGTTTTTACTTGAACAGTGGTTTCTGCCAATCTCCACCGTATCGCCCAGAAAGTAGAAATCGTAAAACATACAATCCAGTTTTTCCGAAGGCCCCATCTGCGGCGGCGTCCCCCAGCCATAGCGAGAATTCATTATCGTCGCCACCGCTCCACCATTAGCGTTATTAATCAACACCTCAGCTAGACAGTCAGATGCCTCAAAATTACCTGAAATGCAGGCGATAGAATTCAAAATCACCGGACGGGTAGAGTTGGTCTGCTGACCGGCGGTATTAGTAGTGTAGATCGCTGTACCACTCTCATGATAAAATCCATAATCGTCACCATGCGCCGCCACATGGCAGAAATGAAAACCAGCATTAATTGAATCCCGCATCGGGGTTGTGGAAGATGGCTCAGCGATATAGGCATCAAACCAGCCTGCCGGCGTCTTATTGGCAATTGTATCCGACACCACCCGGCCGGAATAACCAGAAGAAGAGAACAGCATTACATAGGGCAAAAGCATCTTGCGCAGGTAATCGGTAGTCGGCGTCTTCTCATAAAAGAGCGTTTTCTGGATAAATGTATTTACCTGCGTTGCATTATCAACCGAAGCCCGCCCGACAAACAGGTCGTAGAACAAATCTACCGTGTCCCCGGACATTTCGCCAAAGACATTATTACGATTGCCATCCCATGACCACTGTAAATCAGCGTAATAAATATCGGCAGGGATATTGTCGGTTGTGGTGCCAACCGTTACCCGACAGCGGCGGCCAGGAACAATTGAATTGTCACCCGCAAGAAGTACATAGATCAAACCGTGATTTGTCCAGTAGTCAATGATAAAATTACGGATCTTCTCCTGCAGGTCCCTACCCGGATAACTATTTTGAATTGACTCGGTCTTAAACACCCGGGTGTACAACCCCTTCTTTGTCCGCCATTCTACCAGGTTCTGAAAATTAGGCGCCAGTGCCGAGCTGGTTATAATCGCATAATCGCAATCCATATTGTCGCTCTCCCGCTTTAGAGGAGCAAAACGCTCTACATCATCAGGATTAACGACAATATCAGCAACTGCCGGGGCAAGGGCTCTCAACTGTTTCTCACTCAATATCACCGGACTAACCGCACCTGCTCTATATTTCACCTCTATCTTCACCCGGCGATAGAGGGTCAACCTGCCTGATATCGGTACATAACTCAACGGATAGACGCCAAAACCACACACTCGCCAGCCTGACTTTGTTCCGGTATAACCATTCCACTCAAACGCTGTTCCCGGATAAGGCATATTACTTGCATACACCACCGGGTCAGGCGCAACAAAAGGTGGCAAACTCTTTGCCGAAAGCACCACCGGGTCCTGCACCGGATGCACTCGATAACTACCAACCAGTTCTTCGGTTGCTATCGGCGTTACCTTGACCTCCTCCACGGTGGCATGCGCCGGAACAACCACGTTCACTACCGCGACCGGCAGCGCCGGCTTACCACGGTCCAGAGTGGTCACACAACCGCGCATCTGTATCACATCAAAACCATTTGCCTCGGTGATCAAAATGTCATCCCGGGAGAACTCCAGCGTTTTTGTGACGATACCGGCAAACGCTATAACCGGCAGTAAAAAGATTACCGCATACCTCTTCACAGTCGCTCCTTTATTATTTTTTAGCCTCTACCGCGGGAAAGAAAAAATTCAACTCCCGCTCCACATCCTCATCTGGATTTGCGGCATGAACCGCATTCATCCGCACCGAAGTGCCAAAATCGCGCCGGATTGTGCCGGGCAATGCCTTCGCCGGGTCGGTTGCTCCGACAAAATCCCGTAACCGGCGTCGGACATCATCTCCGGAAACCCGCACCGCCACCACCGGACCGGAGATAATAAAATCAACCAGCCCGGAGAAAAAATCCTTTCCCCGATGTACGGTGTAAAACTCCTCTGCCTCAGCACGCTGTAACTGGCGCATCACCATACCGGTAATCCGGAACCCGGCTTGCTCCAGCCGGGATACAATATCACCGATATGTCCGGACCTCACCGCATCCGGTTTGATTACGAGGAGAGTCTCTTCCACGTGTCGCGCCTTAATTTAAAATTATAAATTGTCAATGGTTAAAGTCAAACAAATGTTATGGCGTCCCAAACCGTCAAATACGCTATTTTAAATCTGCTCCTCGTCGTAGAACAGATTTACCAGGTCTATTCCGGGAACCCGACTGAGTTCACCAATCATTTCACCTCCTTTTTCTTTATCCCTCATCCGGACATAAAATGAAAGTTCAACCCGTTCGGTATCACCCAGAGTTCGAACATTAATTGGTGTGATTTTGGCACAATATTTATCAAGTATTGTCTGGTATGGTGGCTCCCGATTACCTTCTGGCTGATAGTTAAATTGCAAAAGATACTCATACCGCCGGGGAACCATAAAATTTGACTTCGCCAGAAGATATACAATCAACCCGATAAAAAGCGTACCGGTAATAGCAATAGCATAAAATCCGACACCGGCCGCCATCCCGATGTCAATCAATCTCCTGTAGTCCTCCTATAATAAATATTCCCTGTTCACCAGATAAATGTTAATTTTTAGTTAAATGACACAACCGGCGACAAAAAAACTGCGAAAAATAAACAGTTCGCAGTAAAATTTAACGCCCCAAAAACAAAAAAAACGCCCGTCCCTGAATCCTCATCACTATTACTAATAACCACCCCGGAATATTGCCCGGGGATAACCCCCGCTGGAGTCCCAAGATTATAACTAACGGTATTTCTATCTGTTACACCAAGACCTTATTATCTAACCAGTAACGATACGGATCTCCAGAGTTTCTTTCTGGTTAAAGACTGCGTTAAGCCCCTTTTCCTTGCCCGCTTAGAACCCCCTTTTTCATTCCCCACCTCCTTTTCGCAACTTTACAGAGCCCGTTTAACGGGTCTGGTTCCTTCCTTTATTGACAGAAGTCTAATATTTATGCCGGATAAAAATAGTCCCCAGCGTAAGATAATTGGCATTGGTGGAATGCACTGTGCCGGTTGCGCCGCAACAATTGAAAAAAGGCTCAATCAGCTCCCTGGCGTGGTTCTGGCTGAGGTAAACTTTGCCACCGAGGAAGCGGTGGTGGAGTTTGACCCGAAATCAATCAGGGATGATGAGATCAAGAAGGCAATAACCGCTGCCGGTTATACGGTGCGTGAGGAAAAAGAGGAGGAGAATGCGGCTCCGGTCATGGAACTGGCGCAGGCAAAAAAACGGATGGTGTGGGCATGGCTTCTGGTCGCACCACCAATGATTTTAATGACCCTGCACCTTACCGGTATCCTGCACCCGCCGATGCCACTGATGACCGCCACTGAACTGACCTTCGGATTTGCGGTTCTGTTTGGTCCGGGCTGGAATACACTTAAATCTGCCCTGAACTCTTTACGCCACGGCGGTG
>CAKZPX010000171.1 GCA_937139435.1 uncultured bacterium | reverse complement strand
AGCAAGGATTTTCCGGCGCCCACCCTGTTCACTATGTTGCAAGATTTGCCACAGTTCACTTAACAGAAATCCGCCAATAAACGCTGCGGCAACAATAAACATTACTATTTTGACCCGTCGTCTTAATGTACTGAGCATAAGTTTTTACATTTTATTAAACTTCCGACGAAAGTCAATTGTGGGTAATTATCTGTTCTGTTAATCCTGACCGGTTTCCAGAATGTGCTACCTGACTATACTTTTTCCTTTTCAGCCGGGCGAAGAAAATTGAGCGTATAAAACTGGTCACCCATTCTGTACCTGGTTATCACCTCTATTACCAGGCGCAAACCGCTACCGTCTTTCCGACGCCACTCCCACTCATAACCGGTTCCCTTTCCGCTCGCCAATTCCCGATATTCTGCCAGCGATTCCTGATACCCGGGCAAGACAAATTCTGAAATCGGCTTACCGGTCAGTTCCTCTGGTTCCCAGCCCAGCATCACTGCAAAAGCGGTGTTGGCATAAATTATCCTGCCATTGCTCTCAACTATAATCCCGTGCGGTGAATTTTCCATAATCGCGCGACTGTGCGGTAAAACCGCCTGAACCTGCTCGTCTAACTCTAACTCTCGGGTAATATCCCGGGCGATGACGAGAACCGCAGGGCGCCCCGCCCACATAAACGGGGCATGAAAAACCCGGGCGGTAAAATAACTCCCATCCCGCCGGCGCACCCGCTCCAGGAGCGGTGTCACCACGGTCTCGCCCTGGGTAATCCGGCGCACCCTTGCCAGCGCCAGGGATCGGTCTTCTGGATGCACAAACTCCAGTGCACTGGCACCCAACAAATCCTCCGGGCTGTTATAACCCAGCGCCCGGACACCAGCAGGGTTAATCATCACCAGTTTTCCATCCTGGTGCACCGCAATTATCAGGGGTGAGTTTTCCACCACCACCTGATATAACCGTCTCTTCTCCTCCAGTTCCTCCCGGGTGTTTCTTTCCTCGGTAATATCCTGGGCAACACCGATTGTCCCTAACAGTTGACCCTCCAGTCCGCGCAGAGGCTCAACCCGTGCCTGGTAAGCACGACCCTGATAGGTAAATTCAAAGCTGACCGATCTTCCTCCCAGTGCCTGGCGATGCGCCTCTTCAACGTTCGGGTTCTTAAAGAAACCATGGACATCCATTCCTATCAACTCCCCGGGTTTTAATCCCATCGCGCCGGTTCCAGAACTGCCCAGGGTTGAGGTAAATCTCAGATTAATATCGGTCGTCCAGATAATCGCCGGCACCCGGGCCATCAGTAGTTTTAACCGCGCCTCGCTTTCCTTAACCTCCTCAAGCAGCTTTTTCTCTTTCGTAGTGTCTCTAATAATCACAATTAAAAACGACCGACCCCCAGCCTGAATCACCCGACCGGAAGCCTCTGCCCATCTTGGACCGTCGGGAAACCGCTTTATCGCCAGTTCCACTTGAAACTCCCCGCGTTCAAACAGGGTGCGACGCAGGTCTGAAAATATCGCCTGGACTTCATCCGGAACAAGGTCGCGCAGCCTTTTGCCGACAATCTCCTCCCGGGTTAAATTAAATATCTGTTCTGCGGTCCGATTTACATCAACAATTATACCATCGGGTGTCTCAATAAATATTGCGGCAGGGTGGGCATCAAACACACTGCGAAACTTCTCCTCTGCCTCTTTCACCGCCATATTGGTCTTTAACTCCTCGCTGAGGTCACGGAAAACAGCGATAATCCGCCACTCCTTTGCGCCCTCCAGAACCGCGGCCCGCACCATCAGTTCCCGCACCTCTCCGGCAAGGTCTCTGATTTTTAAAACACCGCTATTTCTTCCATTGTGCATCAGGATGTTACGAAAAGCGTTAACCTCGGCCCGCTCTTCAGGAAGGGTAAAATCCTCTGCCATCCTGCCGATAAGCGCCTCTGGTTCTGCCCGCACAATCGCCGCGCCCGCCGGGTTA
>CAKZPX010000170.1 GCA_937139435.1 uncultured bacterium | reverse complement strand
AGGATAAAAGAGCGAGCGCTCGCCTGGGCGGTATCTGCTGCTGGACACCGCTTTATTGACCATCACAATATCCGTAACGCCACATTTTACGCTATGCGCCAGGCGGTATTAAAAGCCTGCTCCCGTCTTGCGCCGCAGATTGACCGTGAAAATATTATCGTGCTTGTCGACGGCTGGCGCATTCCCCACCTCCCGCTACCCTGTGAGGGTATAATCCGGGGCGATCAGCAGAGCCTCTCCATCGCCAGCGCCTCAATCATCGCCAAGGTCTATCGTGACCAACTGATGGAAAAGATCGACCGCCGATTCCCGGGCTACGGACTGGCAAAACACAAGGGTTATGGCACCTGCGGGCACCGGCACGCACTGCTGCAACTTGGAACAGCACCAATCCACCGGCACAGTTTTCGGTTACTGCCCCAGGAAAGGAACCGCTCCATATTCCCGCAACAGTAAATGAAATCCAGAATAGCGCCACCCAGCCGACCAAAACTCCTTGGCAAAGATGGTGAACAAATTGCCCGGCAGTTTCTTATGGAAAAGGGTTATAAAATCCTTCAAACGAACTATCGCTCCCGACTGGGCGAAATTGACATTATCTGCCAGGATAGCACCACCATTGTGTTTGTTGAGGTCAAGACCCGTTCCTCCGAAACATTTGGTACGCCGGCAGCGGCGGTGACCGGGGGCAAACAGAAAAAACTCCGCCTCCTTGCTCAAGAGTACCTGATTGCCCGGGGTCGGGAAGACCAGCCGGTGCGTTTTGATGTCCTCAGTATTTTCCTTTCTTCCCGCGGCACAGAAATTGACCACATCATCGGAGCGTTCTAATGCTTGCCAAACTGCTCTCCAGTGCGGTTCTGGGTGTTGATGGTTTCCTTGTTTCAGTGGAGACCGATGTTGCGACCGGTCTCCCCGCCTTCAACATCGTCGGACTGCCGGACACCGCAGTAAAGGAATCACAGCATCGGGTTCAGGCAGCGATAAAGAACTCTGGGCTCTTCTTTCCCAATCGCCGTATTACCGTCAACCTCGCACCCGCGGACATCAAAAAAGAGGGACCGGCATTTGACCTGCCCATTGCCCTGGGCGTACTTGCTGCCGCCGGGTTCATATCACCTGCGGAACTGGCAGGTTACGTAATTCTCGGCGAACTATCCCTGGATGGTTCGGTGCGCCCGATAAAGGGCACAGTGGCGATGGCAATGGCACTGCGTCAGGAAAACATTCGCGGTATTCTGGTACCGGGGGCGAATGCTGCGGAAGCAGCACTGGTTCCGGATATTGCCGTATATCCGGTATCCTCTCTTGTTCAGACGATCAACTTTCTCAAGGGTTCGGAAGAACTGACCCCGGTCCGAACCGATGTTGATGCCCTTTTTGCCCGTGCTGCTATCCCGGACGTTGACTTCGCCGAGGTTCACGGTCATGCTCACGCCAAACGAGCGCTGGAAATCGCCTGTGCCGGTGGTCACAATGTCCTGATGCTCGGACCACCGGGCAGTGGTAAGACGATGCTGGCCCGGCGCCTGTCCACTATCCTCCCGGCAATGACCCTGGAAGAAGCGCTGGAGGCAACAAAAATCCATTCTGTTGCCGGCACCCTGACTGCCGGGAACCCAATCGTTGCTGTTCGTCCATTTCGCAGTCCCCACCATAACATTTCTGAATCAGGAATGATTGGTGGTGGTGTTATTCCTCGTCCGGGAGAGGTATCTCTTGCCCATAATGGCGTACTCTTTCTTGACGAACTGCCCGAATTTCGCCGGGATGTCCTGGAGGCGCTGCGCCAGCCACTGGAAGATGGCGAGGTAACTATCGGACGTGCCCGCTCGACGCTCTCTTTTCCCGCCCGGTTTATGCTGGTCTGTGCGATGAACCCCTGTCCCTGTGGCTTTTATGGCGACCCCCGGCACTCCTGCTCCTGTACCCCGACAAAAATCCGGCGCTACCGCAACCGAATAT
>CAKZPX010000169.1 GCA_937139435.1 uncultured bacterium | reverse complement strand
ATAAAAGAAATTCTGGATGTTATTCTGGACACACCCGCATCACCGGTACCCCGCTGTCGTTTGCTCTCCTCCGGTTTTGGACCTTCCCACACCCTGAAGGTAAAGGAAAATCTTGCCGGCACACGAGCCTGTCTCGGGTGTGGCAACTGTATTGATATCTGTTCTCTTCTTGCTCGTGAACCTGCTCGATTAAAACGAACCGCCCAGCGAACCAGTCTGGCACTGGAAACCATGGTGGGCGGTGATTGCGACCGTTGCTACCAATGCGTCCTTTCCTGCCCCCAGGTTGATACCACCATTAAACATTACATTGTCAAAACACGCGCCATTGAACAGATGCGCCATCTCCTGGCGCACCTGGCGCCCAACGATGACTATTACCTTGACCAATTCTATCAGGAGACAAACAATGAAGGAAAATATGATTGACATCTATATAATGGACGAACACCATCGGGTTCCGGATTCGCTCACCATTCTCCAAGCGCTGGAATACGCCGGTTATCAGTTAATTAGAGGCGTTGGCTGTCGGGGAGGATTCTGCGGTGCCTGCGCCACGGTATATCGGGTTGCCGGCGATTACCACCTGAAGTTCGCCCTCGCCTGCCAGACAAAAGTAGAGCCCGATATGCAACTGGCAATGATACCTTTCTTTCCTGCCCATCTCCCTCGTTACCGTCTCTCGGAACTTAAAGGCACCGCTAAGGAGGTGCTGGAACTATATCCGGAGATGCTCACCTGCTACGGTTGTAACACCTGCACCAAATCCTGCCCCCAGGAGATTGATGTCCTGGGTTATGTCTCAGCAATTGTGCGGGGCGATATCCCGGCTGTTGCCGACATATCATTTGATTGTATAATGTGCGGACTCTGTGTCAGTCGTTGTCCGGCAGAACTGGTGAAACATCACGCCGCACTACTCTCTCGCCGTATCTGCGGAAAATTCCTTGCCCCCCGTTCTGACCACCTGCAGCGTCGGATTCAGGAGATCAAAGAAGGTAAATTCACCGGAAAACTGGCAGAGTTAAAAAATATGCCCTTAGAAGATTTAAAGAAAGTTTATGCCAACCGGGACATTGAACCTGGGGAGTAAAAAAATGAGTTATCCATCCCCATTGCAGGAACTGGTTACCCGAGTGGCGGAGACAAGAGCCGCCCGTCTGAAACAGACCCATCCCCGCTTAACAGCAGAAGAAAAAGACCAGCTTCTGCACCAGTATCATCCTGACTACCGTAGCGACACCTTCGTTACCCTGCAACTTGGTCCGAACGCTGGTGACCGAACCCCCC
>CAKZPX010000168.1 GCA_937139435.1 uncultured bacterium | reverse complement strand
TACCCTATCTCTGAGCAAAGACCGGGTTTATTTCTTGACTATAAACTTATTTCGGTTAAATTCCACCTTATATGAAAATCCACGAATATCAGGCAAAAGCGATTTTTTCCGATACGGGCATACCGGTGCCCAGAGAAAAACTCGCCACAGCTCCGCCCGAGGCAAAAAAGGCTGCTGAGGAAATCGGACTGCCGGTTGTGCTCAAGGCACAGGTACTGGTTGGCGGTCGCGGCAAAGCCGGCGGAGTAAAAAAAGCGGAAAAACTGGAAGATGTGGAGTCAATCGCCGGTCAAATCCTCGGAATGAATATTAAAGGGCTGGAAGTGACAAAACTCCTGGTCTCGGAGTGTGTTGCGATCAAAGCTGAATTCTATCTTGGTATCACCATTGACCGGGCACGGCGCAAACCGGTTTTAATCGCCTCAGCCGCCGGTGGTGTGGATATAGAAGAAGTGGCAAAAAAGACCCCAGAAAAGATTATCAAAATAGAGATTAACCCCCTTCTGGGGTTGCTTCCGTTCCAGGCACGCAACGTCGGTATGGCGCTCCTGTCCGAGGCAAAACTCGCTACTGAGTTTACCAGCCTGGCGCTCAAACTCTACCGGCTATTTATCCAGCGTGACTGCTCGCTGGTTGAAATCAACCCGCTGGTCTTAACCGGTGGTGGAACCCTCCTGGCACTGGATGCCAAAATCAACTTTGATGACAACGCCCTTTTCCGCCATCCGGAGAACGAATCCCTGCGCGACCTGAGCAGCGAAGAACCAAAAGAGATTGAGGCAAAAAATGCCGGTCTGTCCTATATCAAACTCTCGGGCAATGTCGGATGCATTGTCAATGGTGCCGGACTGGCGATGGCAACAATGGACTTAATCAAACGTTTTGGCGGTGAACCGGCAAACTTTCTTGATGTTGGTGGGTCATCCTCTCCGGAAAAGATGGTGACCGCAATGCGCATTATCCTCTCCGACCCCAGCGTGCGGGTGATCCTGGTGAACATATTTGGTGGTATCACCCGCTGTGACGACATCGCCCAGGGTTTAATTCAGGCAAAAAATGAAGCGGATATCAAGGTTCCGATAGTTGCCCGGCTGGTGGGCACCAATGCTGACCGGGCGTGTGCCCTGCTGGCTGACAGTCCGGTATTGAGCGCCACGAAGATGAGCGAGGCGGTAAAACTGGCGGTTGCCAGGGCGAAGGAGGCAGAATGAGCATCCTCGTTGACAAAAACACCCGGCTTCTGGTTCAGGGGATTACCGGACGGGATGGCGCCTTTCACACCCGGATGATGAAAGAGTATGGGACAAATGTCGTTGCCGGTGTAACACCGGGCAAAGGCGGTCAGGAAATTGAAGGGGTCCCGGTATTCAACTCTGTGGAGCAGGCGGTGAAAGCGACCGATGCCAACGCCTCGATTATCTTTGTCCCGGCTGGTTTTGCCGGTGATGCCATTCTGGAGGCGATCTTTGCCGGAATAAAACTTGTCGTCTGCGTCACGGAAGGAGTCCCGACACTGGATGCGGTCAGGGCGATTGCCGTTGCCCGGACACACAACACCCGGATTGTCGGACCAAACTGCCCCGGTGTTATTTCACCCGGTAAGGCAAAGGTCGGAATAATGCCTGCCAGCGCCTTTCAGCCCGGCTGTGTCGGTGTTGTGTCCCGGTCCGGAACCTTAACCTACGAAATCGCTGCCAATACCGGTGAATTCGGTCAGTCAACTGTTGTTGGCATCGGTGGTGACCCGGTCATCGGCACCAGCTTCATTGACTGCTTAAAGATGTTTCAGGATGACCCGGAAACAAAAGCGATTGTCATCGTTGGTGAGATCGGCGGCAATGATGAAGAAAGAGCGGCAGAATTTGTCCAGCAATATGTTACCAAACCGGTCTTTGGCTTTATCGCCGGTCAGACTGCGCCACCGGACAAAAGAATGGGACACGCCGGAGCAATCATCTCTGCCGGTTCTGGCACCGCGGAAGAAAAAATCCGGGCATTTCAATCTGCCGGTATAGATATCATCTACGAACCGGAACAACTGACAGAGCGGCTCAGGGCAAAACTGTAATTTTTTAAATCCACCCTACCGTACCACGATTAACTTTAGCGGACATTTAATGCCGTCGGCGCGGACAGGGCACACACCCGGCGATAGTTTGCCCACTCGCTCACATCCGTCACCAGCAAAATACAATACGGCTAACCTCAGGTGTGGATTTGCGATTCCAACATCGGGACAAACTCGTGGTCAAATAACATAGTAAAACCAGGGAAATCAGGAAGGAGAAAAGACCTGGCGGTGGATAAAGCAGAGCACCATTTTCACTTCCCTGCCGCTCTGAAAACAGGTTGAAAAACTATCTGCCGGGTTATCCCCCAGCCTACCCCCTGTTATTTAATTTTAAATATCTGATTTTGCTATAACTTTCGGTAAATAAATATATTATCAAATATATTTTATGAAGAAAAACAAATTCGCTGTTAAAAAATGAATACCAATAGGTAAAATTCCTGGTCCCGGATTTCCTTTATAGTTGGTAATAATATGCCCGTTATCAGTAACCACGTGCGGTTGCTGACAGTAACCGGAGAAGGTATCCAGCTGCAAGCCGGGCGAGAATATCCTGCCCATATCGGTTGATTTATAAAAATGGGAGTGGAGCACAATTCTGCCCGGATGACGCAGCAGTGCCACCGCCACCACCAGATAATGGTTTGCCCCGGACTGGACATAGCCATCCGGCGGACAGGAGTCAAAAGATACGGTATCATCGTCAACCCGTACTGCGGGGATAAACTCGGCCCGGGTCAGGGTGATAATAAGAGATGAGATAAGGGGAGCAAAAATAACCGTTGCATATGCCAACGAATGATAACTACTGAAGGAGTAATGTCAATGGTGATGGTTGTCGGTTTTGGGATTTTAACTAACCAATCCGGCGGACACTGTTGCTTTCGCAACAAGGGCAGGAGCGCTCTTCCGGTTTCCCCGGGGTGTAGAAGAGTTTAAACTCCTTACCACAGCACAAACACTTAAAGGGTTGTTCGCCCGGTTCTTTAGGTTCGGGTCGGATACCGGCACGGGGCGGGTTCCCTAAAATCCGCATCGTCTCCTGAATCTCCTCTCTGGTTACCGTCTGGCGCAACCTTTCCAGTTCCTGCATGGTATAGACAAATCGCTGTGCCTGAGCAGCAGATATCCATTCCAGTTGCAGTCTTTCCGGTCTGATCCCCCATGCCTCCAATCGGTCCCAGAGCCTTTCCACCCGGCGCACAGTGTGACGGTTGGCATTGAGGTAATGGCAGTCGGCAAAGTGACACCCGGAGACTAAAACCACCGGTGCACCCAGGGCAAACGCCTTGAGGACAAACTTCTCTGCCACCCGGGCACTGCACATCGTCCGGATAAGCACCTGACGCGCTGGATACTGCATCCGACCAACACCCGCAGTATCACCAGCAGCAAAAGAGCACCAGTGACAGGCAAAAACCACCGATTTCTCCTGTGGCTCTTCGGCAAGCGCCGACTCAATCTGAGCGAGCAACTGTTCATCAGTAAAGTTATTTGCCTCAATCGCCTCAAATCGGCACTCAGCGGCACAACCACCGCAACCCGCACAGACCGCTGGAATCGGTTTTGCTGGCTTGCCCTTTTCCCATTCCAGCGCCTTAAAGGAACAGACCGAGAGACAGACGCCACAGGTACGACACCGCTCGGTAATTACCTCCACAGTATAGGGCTCTGCCGGTATTGAGCCCTGCGCCAGTAACCTTGCTGCCCGACCTGCCGCAGCGCTTGCCTGAGTTACTGAATCCTTTATGTCCTTTGGACCCTCAGACCCACCAGCATAAAACACACCGC
Organism: uncultured bacterium; assembly: GCA_937139435.1. GTDB lineage: Bacteria > Hydrothermota > Tepidihabitantia > Tepidihabitantales > Tepidihabitantaceae > Tepidihabitans. Next base: position 635 of record CAKZPX010000168.1, on the reverse strand, counting down.
GCACCGGGGAATCAACCGGCTGAAGTTTGGGATGTGCCTCCAGTAAGAAACCCTCCGGGTGTAACTGCAACGAAAGCAGTTGCTGCAACGGTCTTGTTTCGGCGCGAGGCTGGACACCGGTCGCCAGAACCACCATCTCCACCTCATGAGTCTCCAGTTGTCCGGTCTCGGTATTCTCCACATACAGTGTCAAATTGCCCGATGCCCGGTCTTCCACAACCTCGCCCGGAATCCCCCGGATGTATTTTACCCCGAGCCTCTTTGAGTGCCAGAGCATCTCCTCAAAACCTTTACTGAACGCTCGCAGGTCAATGTAAAACACCCTGACATCAATATCAGGATGATGGTCTTTCAAAACCAGGGTGTCCTTAATCGTATTCATACAACAAATATTACTGCAGTAAGGTGTCCCCTGCTGCGTACATCTTGAACCAACACACTGGATAAATGCGATGCTTTTCGCTGCCCGGCGATCACTCAGCCGGATGACCGTGCCACCGGTCGGACCACCGGAAGATGCCAGCCGCTCAAACTCCAGAGCGGTGATGACATTCGCCGCCCGCCCATAACCAAAATCCTTGCGTACCAGCGGGTCAAATGAATCCATACCGGTGGCAACGATAATTGCCCCTACA
>CAKZPX010000167.1 GCA_937139435.1 uncultured bacterium | reverse complement strand
GTTCCTCAAAGTAAAGGCGATGAAGAACGAGTATCAAATGGACTTGCTCGTTTGCATGAAGAAGACCCAACATTTTCTTATGAGTATAATCCGGAGCTAGGGCAACAACTAATTAGTGGCATAGGAGAACTACATCTGGACGTAATCATCGGGAGACTTAAAAGGAGATTCGATGTCAACGTAGATGTTGAAAAACCCAAGATCCCTTATCGAGAGACGATTACTCGTAAGGCGGAAGCACAGGGGAAACATAAAAAGCAAACTGGCGGTAGAGGACAGTACGGTGATGTCTGGTTAAGAATTGAGCCGAAAAATCGAGGTGAGGGGTTTGAATTTGTTGATGAGATTTACGGAGGAGCAATTCCAGCAAAGTATATACCATCAGTTCAAAAAGGTGTAGTTGAGGCAATGGAAAAAGGTGTGTTGGCTGGTTATCCAATGATGGATATTAAAGCAACGGTCTACGATGGTTCTTATCATGAAGTAGATTCGTCTGATATTGCTTTTAAGATTGCCGGAGCACTGGCGTTCAAAAATGCTTGCGAAAAAGCTGGAGTAGTAATTCTGGAACCAATTATGCGAATTGAAGTCACTGTGCCTGACCGTTATACTGGAGATGTAATAGGAGACCTTAATGCTCGGCGTGGTAGAATAATGGGAATGGAGTCCCAGGGCGGGTTGCAGGTTATCAAAGCCCTGGTTTCGCTTGCTGAGATGTACAAATATTCCAACAGCTTACGTTCAATGACCCAGGGACGGGGATTTTTTACAATGGAGTTTGATCATTATGAAGAAGTTCCCCGAGAAATCTCAACAAAAATAATTGAAGAAGCCAAGCGAGCAAAAGAAGAGACTAAAGGTTAAAAATAATATTATATCAATTAATTTAAAATAACGGCATTAATAAACTTCGTACCAGAGTCTGTTAAATCGTTTGCGGATCAAAAGCCCAAAAATTATGCCAATTACGAATCCTCCGATATGGGCAAAATATGCAATTCCGCCTCCGGTTCCTGGAGCAGAAGAACAGCCGTATAATATCTGCAACAATATCCAGAATCCTAAAAGGATTGATGCCGGGATATAGACCAATCGTATAAAAAATAAAAAGGGGACTAATGTCAGAACTCGTGCTCGCGGATAAAGGACGAAATAAGCCCCCATTACCCCAGAGATGGCACCCGATGCCCCGATAGTAGGAATAGATGAGTGGGGGGCAACTATTATTTGAAATAAATTACCCGCGATACCCGAAAGTATGTAAACTAACGGATAAAGAAGATGACCAAACGTATCCTCAACGTTGTCCCCAAATATCCAGAGATAAAGCATGTTTCCCAAGAAATGAAACCACCCACCGTGGAAAAAGATCGAAGTCACAAGCGTCCAGAGGTTTTGGCCCTGAATAATTCTTGCCGGGGTCATCCCGTAATATTTTATCTGCCACTCAAACATTTCCGGAGAACGGCTCGCCTGAATCATCCATACCAAAGTGCACGTGGCGATAAAAATATAGTTAACTATGGGGCGGCGGCGTGATTTAATATCGTCGTAAAGTGGTATCATTTATTAATACGATAGGCAAGAAGAACCATCGCAAAAGATGCAATACTTTTCTTGGGCAAAGCAACTCTTGTTCCTTCTGTTGTTTTGGCTTTTAACCCAATACGGTCGGGAGTTATTTTAAGTATTGAGGTTAATTTTTCTCGTATAGTGGGGATATAAGGGGTAAGAAACGGTTCATCAACAATTATAATGCAATCAATCTGCGCCGGGAACCAGCCGGTTTTTTTAGCAGACTTAATAACATTTTTCAGAAGTTCAAGACTATCAGCATCTTTATATTTAGGATTGGTATCGGGAAAGATAGTTCCGATATCAGGCATAGCTATTGCTCCCAGAATTGCATCTATAATCGCATGGGTTAAGACATCGGCATCAGAATGACCTTCAAGCCCCAGATAATAGGGGATATTGACTCCGCCCAGAATCAGCCGCCGATGCTTTGCTAAAGAATGGGCGTCAAAACCGATCCCAACTCTATAAGGCAAACTTCGTTTCATTTTGAGTGATTTTATCCAACCATTTTTTCAGGTCAAGGATATGAGCAGCAACCCAATAAAATTTATGACAGAAATTATTCTAACATTCTATATTTTTAATAGTTACATCTATAAGAATTTTATTTGTTGATATAAAGAAACACATGGAATAGAAGTTTTTGAGGATGCGATAATTGACACTGATAGTAGTATCAGTAAGATTTAAGCGTGATAAAAGTTACTATCAACGGTAAAACACAGGAAGTAGAGCTAGGTGTTTCTGCCGGTGAGGTATTAAAAGATAAAGAAGCCATTGCTGCACGTGTTAATAGTAGATTGGTTGATCTTTCTTTTAAAATCACCGAAGATGCCGTTGTTGAGCCGATCTATTTTGATTCTAAGGAGGGAAAGGAGATTTTCTGGCATTCTGCTGCCCATCTGATGGCACAGGCAGTCAAACAACTTTATCCTGATGCTAGGATTACCATAGGACCGGCTGTACCTGAAGGATTTTATTACGATTTTGATGTTCCCACGCCATTTACAGAAACCGACCTGGCTAAAATTGAAGAACGGATGCGGGAGCTGGCGAAACAGGAGATACCAATAATTCATAAAATTGTTCCTCGTGAGGAGGCAATTAAATTATTTCGGCAACGAGGTGAGACTTATAAACTGGAAATAATTGCAGATATTCCGGATGAAAAAATATCAATTTATCAGCAGGATGATTTTATTGATTTGTGCCGTGGACCGCATATTCCAGATACTGGAAAAATAAAGGCAATAAAACTTTTAAGTGTAGCGGGTGCCTACTGGCGAGGAGACGAAAAAAATCGTATGCTTTCGCGCATCTACGGAGTCGCCTTTTCGGACGAAAAAAGATTAAAAGAGTGGTTAGATAGACTTGAAGAGGCTAAACGACGTGACCATCGTAAACTGGGTTCAGCGCTTGATCTTTTTAGCTTTCATGAGGAAGCTGGAGCCGGTCTGATATTCTGGCACCCAAAAGGAACAACCATCCGTAGTATTATCCAGGACTACTGGAATAAAGAACATCAGGCAGCAGGATACCAACTGGTAATCACTCCTCATATTGCACGAGCAGAACTATGGCATCGTTCCGGGCACTTTGACTATTATCGGGAGAATATGTATGTTTTGCCGGTTGATAAAGAAGAATATGTTTTAAAACCGATGAATTGCCCCGGACATATATTGATTTACCGAACGAAAGTCCGCTCTTACCGAGAATTGCCATTACGACTGGCAGAGTGGGGGACAGTATATCGCTATGAACGTTCCGGCGTTTTACACGGAATGATGCGAGTAAGGGGGTTCACCCAGGATGATGCCCACATCTTCTGCACCCGAGAACAGGTTGAAGAAGAGATACATAGAGTGGTTAACCTTTCATTGAAGATCCTAAGAAATTTTGGCTTTGAAACTTTCAGTGTTGCCCTTTCCGTGCGCGACCCCAAACATCCAGAAAACTATCTCGGGAGCGATGAACAATGGGAAACCGCAGAAACTGCCTTGATTAATACCCTGAAAAAACTAAATCTTGATTTCCATCGGGCTGAAGGTGAAGCGGTGTTCTATGGACCTAAGATTGATATCCATCTGTCTGATTCTCTCGGTCGGGAATTTCAATGCTCAACCTGCCAATTTGATTTCAACCTGGCACAAAAGTTTGATGTCTACTATATGGATAAAAATGGCACTCATCAACCCGCTTATCTTGTTCACAGAACTGTGCTGGGGAGCATCGAACGTTTTGTAGGCATTCTGATAGAACATTACGGTGGGGCGTTTCCATTCTGGTTATCTCCTGTTCAGGTGCGAGTACTAACGGTCACCGACAAAGAAAAAGACTACGCACTGGAAGTGGAATCACATTTAAAAGTCCAAAACGTCAGAGTTGAAACCGATTTAACTAATGATAAAATTAATTATAAGATAAGTGAAGCCGAACGGTTACGGATTCCCTTTATGTTTGTCGTAGGGGCACGAGAAAAGGAATCGGGAACGGTGTCCCTGCGACAGCATCGCAAAGGTAATTTAGGTGTATTTACGTTGGAAAAGGCAATAGAATATATAAAAAAGGAGGAAAACTCTGGAAGAACAGCGTGAGCAAGTAAGAAGAGAAAAATTAGAAGAGCGTCCCAAAGCAAATGAGCAGATACGGGTTCCATACGTTCGGGTAATAGGGGTGGATAAGAGACCCATTGGAATTATGCCTACAAAAGAGGCCATTGCTCTCGCCCGACGGCAGAATCTCGATTTAGTAATGCTGGCCCCGAAAGAAGATCCGCCGGTCTGTGGCATAATTGATTACGGGAAATTTCTCTACGAACAGAAGGCAAAGCAAAGGGAATCTAAAAAAAGACAGCATCAGACACAGGTGAGAGAAATAAGAATGAAAATGAAAATAGATCGCCACGATTATGAGGTT
>CAKZPX010000166.1 GCA_937139435.1 uncultured bacterium | reverse complement strand
AAACACTCACCCGCGGTGCGTAAACCGCTAAAAATCCTTGACTACGCCATCGCCTACAACCCTGAAGAACTGGAGATTCGGCTCGGCAGATTCTTCGCCACCCTGGGGCAGGGGCTGACACTCCGCACCTATTCCGACGACGACTTTCGCCATTACAAAAGCCTGCACGGACTTCTTGCCCGCTTCCGCCTGCCATTAAGCAGCGAGATTACGCTCCTCGGCGGCAGGATGCGGGACATCTTCTTCCAGGAAAATACCTACAAGATAATGAACGAACTGGACACAACCGACCAGGTGCTCGGTGCCGAAATGAACTCCCGACCGGTGCAGAACCTCAATCTCGGTACCCGCTATGTCCGGATTAACCGCACCGTTGACCCGACCGCCCGGGCATTCACCGAACTTTTTGGTGGCAACGCTGGACTGGACATCGGTCCCTTTTCCGTCGCTGCTGAACTCTCCTGGCGCCTGGGCACCAGACCGGGCATCGGTGGTCGGGAAAAGGGGTTTGGCTATATTACTAACGCCAGTCTGGCGCTTGCCGGCTTCTCCATTCTGGGACAGTATGTTAACTACACCCGACTGGGCTTTCCCCAGGGTGTGTATCATTACAACGACCCGCCCACCCCGATAAAATCAGGCGTCGCAATCAACCGTGGCATTGATGAGCAGGGCTTCGGTGTGCAGGTATCCGGTTCACCACTGAACGAACTCTATCTGGAAACGGAACTGGGTAGACTTTTTGTCCACGACGACACCAGCGCTGGTGTCCTGGAAGGAGAATTTAAGGCAAGGTATCAACCGGCTTCCGACTGGACACTGGAAGCCAAATTCAATCATATGCTCCAGAAAAATATTGAACTCGGCACCTATCAACGCCAGACTGACCGCCCGACTATCCTCGTGAACTATCTTATCGGCGAACATACCTTTGCCCTGGAAACGGAGTACGGCTGGGTAAAAGAACAGCCAACCGACACCAGCCACGGCGCCATCTGGCGCTACCATGAGCCGGTCATCGCATTAAGTTACGGCTATGGTGAAAAATGGCTCTTCACCCTGGGCTGGCAGGGTGTGAACAAAGATTCGCTCAAACGTTATGACAACCAGACCTCCTGGCCAATGTTTGAGACGGTCTGGAATATAAATCAACGCAATGTCCTGCGGGTACGAATTGGTGCGGAAAAAGGTGGCTATACCTGCTCGGGTGGCGTCTGTCGCTACGAGGCACCCTTCCGGGGACTCAAACTGCAACTGATCAGCCGGCTATAGTGATGCGCCGGATTATTATTATCCTTATCACAATTATTGCGGTCACCGCTCTGGTCATCGGGTTGAGGCTCGGGATGCTGGCGGTAATCCATGGTTTCGCGTCCCAGATATGACTGTCCTGCATGGGTCTCGTGTAGACCTGAAACATAACCCCTGACCATGGTAAAACAGCGTATCGCTCCCTATCGCATCGGTCAAATTATCGGCACGATCCTGCTCAATGGCTATATCCTCGCCTATATCCAGGGGAAAATACTTTATTCTGGTTTTCTCAAAAGTGTTCCGGAACCGGTTTTAAACTGCTACGGTGGTCCTCTCTCGGTATTCGCCTGCCCGCTTGGCTCATTCCAGCAAATCCTCGGGTTAAAAGGCACTTCCTTAGTGCAAATAATCCCCTGGGTTCCTCTGGCGGTATTTCTGATCTTTGGTGGCTTTGTGGGCAGAGCCGCCTGTGCCTGGGTCTGCCCCTTCGGTCTCTGGCAGGACCTGCTTTACAAGATTCAACTTGGACCACGGGCAAAGACAAAACGATGGATTACCTTTGCCATTATCGCAGCTATCGGACTGCTTGCGGTCATCCTCATCGCCATCTTCGTCCGGGTGCTTGTCTGGAAGGCACTACTTTTTGGCTGGCTTCCGTCTATGATACTTCTCCTCTGGCGGGTAATCAAAGGAAAGATGGAACTCCCCCAATGGTGGCACCTGGCAGGAACACTTGTGGGTATCGCCCTGGGCTTGTTCATTATGTGGAAATACGATGTTAATCTCGGCATCGCTGTCGGCGTCGTAGCGATGAGTCTGTTCAGTTTCATCGGCGCCGGTCGGGTGTTAGCAATCGCAGTCCCGCTTGGCTTTACCTTAAGCCTTTTTGGCAGGGACGTCCGATTAGGACCGTTTGCCGGTGCGGAACTGGGTCTACTATTTATCATCTTTACCATCACCATCATCTTCCTTTTCGCTCAGGTGCTCAAATTAAAATTTCCGATAACCGGGCTCAAGTTCCTGTTCCTCATACTGGTTGCCGGTGTGCTGGTATTTTTTACCGCTGAACCATGGTTCTGTAAACTATGTCCCCAGGGCACACTGGAAGCAGGCATTCCGCTTGTCCTGTGGGATCCGGTCGGCGGACTGCGTAACCTGGTTGGCTGGTTGTTTTATCTTAAAGTAGCAATCCTTCTTTTTGTGTTCTGGGCGGCAATAATGATAAAACGTCCATTCTGTCGGGTAGTATGTCCGATCGGCGCCATCTATTCCCTGTTTAATAAGTTAAGCCTCCTGCGGATGAAACTGAACAGGGATACCTGTAACCACTGTCGTGTCTGCCGTCATGTCTGTCCGATGGACATTGAACCCTACAAAGACCCCAATCAGGCAGAATGCATCCGCTGTTTTCAATGCGTCTGGAGATGCCCGCGCTCCAGTCTGAAAATCTCCACATAACCAGCGGTGCGTAGACCCGGGTGGTTGAAAACCAGATTGCCCACCGGTTCAGAATTTGACCGGGTAAACGCCATACTGCGCACCCACAATCTCAAAACCGTCTGTTCCAGCGCCCGCTGCCCCAATCTTACCGAATGCTGGGGTTCGGGTACCGCCACAATTATGATTCTGGGTGACACCTGCACCCGCAATTGCCGGTTCTGTGCGGTAAAAAAAGGCAACCCCGGCGGCAGGGTTGATATTACGGAGCCCGAACGGGTGGCAGCAGCGGTAAAGGAACTGGGTATCAGATACCTGGTGCTGACATCGGTTGACCGCGATGACCTCAACGACCTTGGTGCCGGCACCTTTGCCACCACAGTCAAAATGGTCAGGAAAGTCAACCCGAATGTCCGGGTAGAGGTCCTTGTCCCGGACTTTGCTGCCCGTAAGGAACTACTGGCAATGGTAATTAACTCTGGAATTGATGTGTTCAGTCACAATCTGGAGACCGTGGAACGTCTGACACCGCTGGTGCGTGACCGCCGTGCCAGTTATCAACTA
>CAKZPX010000165.1 GCA_937139435.1 uncultured bacterium | reverse complement strand
TTTTAAGCGCCACCGCCCCGCAGCACCACCGGGTGGCAATTCTGGGTGACATGCTGGAACTTGGTTCGGTGGCAGAGAGTCTGCACCGTCAATTAGGCAGAGAGGTGGCGGGATGTGTTGACCGGCTGGTACTCGTCGGAGAAAATGCCCAGTTTATTGCTGCTGGTGCCCGGGAAGCGGGTATGGCGTCGGACCGTATCCGGTATTATTCTGATGCTGACAGCATTGGTGATGACCTGTTTGACATTTTTCAACCGGGTGATACAATACTTGTCAAGGCTTCCCGAGCGCTGGCTCTGGAAAAAATAACTGAAAGGATTGTGCAGTATTATGGAGAAAAGGGCGATTAAATTTACCGATACAACATTGCGTGACGCTCACCAGTCACTCTGGGCAACAAGGATGACTCTGGCTGATATGTTACCGGTGCTGGAAGAGATTGACCGGGTCGGCTACTGGTCGCTGGAGATGTGGGGTGGTGCAACCTTTGACGTCTGTCTGCGATTTTTGAACGAAGACCCGTGGGAGCGGTTGAGCGAGATTCGTCGGCGAGTGAAGAACACGAAATTACAGATGCTTTTACGGGGGCAGAATGTGGTTGGCTATCGCAACTATCCCGATGATGTTCTGGAGGCTTTTGTTAACAAGGCGGCAGAACTGGGGATAGATATCTTCCGGATATTTGATGCCCTGAATGATCCGCGCAATCTTGAGAAGGCGGTTGAGTTTGTCAAGAAAACTGGTAAACATGCGCAGGGAACCCTATGTTATGCCATCAGTCCGGTACATACAGTGGAGTATTATATCGCCCGGGCGAAAGAGCAGAAAGAGATGGGGATTGATTCTATTGCGATTAAAGATATGGCCGGGATACTTTCACCGGCGGTGGCATCTGAACTGGTGACCGCATTAAAATCAGAGCTTGGGCTACCGGTGCAGGTGCACTGTCATGCCTCCAGTGGTATGGCGGTTGCCGCCTATTTAAAGGCGGTTGAGGCCGGGGCAGATATAATTGATACCGCATCGGCACCGCTGGCATTTTTCACCTCCCAGCCTGCGGTGGAGACGATGCTCGCCTGTTTTCAGGGCACACCGTGGGAAACGGAATTGAATATGGAGGGGCTGGCGGTTATCGGAGAGCATTTTGAGAAGATCTCGGCGAATAGATGTATCCAGGGAACAAAGGCGGTGGATGCGATGGTGATTACCCATCAAATCCCGGGCGGAATGGCGTCCAATCTGCTCGCCCAGTTAAAAGAGCAGAAGGCAGAACATCGGTTGAGCGAGGTGCTGGAAGAGGTGCCACGGGTGCGGGAAGATCTGGGCTATCCGCCGTTGGTGACTCCAACAAGTCAGATAGTTGGTGTGCAGGCGGTTATGAATGTGTTGAATGGTGAGCGGTATAAGGTGGTGCCGAAAGAGGTGAAAGATTATGTGCGTGGGCTTTACGGACGTCCACCAGCACCGATCCGGGAGGCGGTTTTGAAAAAGATTCTTGGCGATGAGAAACCGGTCAAAGGCAGACCCGCCGACCGGCTGGAACCAGGAATGCCCCGAGCGCGAAAGGAACTGGCAAAAGAACTGGTGGAAAAGGAGGAGGATTATATTTCCTATGCAATTTTCCCGGAGGTGGCATTGAAGTTTTTCCAGTGGCGGAAAAATCCGGCACCGCCACCGTCACCCGGAGAAAAGCCGGCTGCTGTTCCGACAAAACCTGCTGCCGAGGCAGCACAGACAAAACCGCCCGAGGAGCCTGGGATCAGAAGATTGCGCAGTCTTCTGGAACTGGCGAGTGTCCACGGTGTTACTGAACTGGACTGGGAGTTGGGGGGCGAAAAGTTGCGGATAAAACGAGGTGGTGCGGTGGCGCAACCACCGGTTGTCACAGTGGAACAGCCGGCAGTTGTTACCCCGGTAACCGAGCCGGTACAAGAGACAGCAAAACCGTCCGAACCAGCACCAGTGGAGGGGGCAAAACCCAGGACAGCACAGGTCGGAGAGACGGTTAAATCGGCAAAGACCGAGGAGATTACCTCTCCAATGGTTGGCACATTCTATTCCCGGGCACGACCCGAGGCAGCACCATTTGTGGAGAAAGGCGATGTTGTGGAACCGGGGCAGACGTTATGTATTGTTGAGGCGATGAAATTGATGAATGAGATTCAGGCGGAGAAGAAGTGTCGGATTGCTGATATTCTGGTCAGGGATGGCGATTCCGTGGAATACGGTCAGCCGTTAATAATTGTTGAGCCGTTGTAATCGGGTAAGATCTAGTTATTGTGCGGTTCGGGGTTAGTGTCAGGAAAGAGACCCAGCTACTGGAGCAGATGGCAAAACTGGGAATCCGGGAGGAGGACATTGAGGAACGGTTTATTCGTTCCAGTGGTCCAGGTGGACAGAATGTTAACAAAGTAGAGACCGGTGTCTATCTCAAACACATCCCTACCGGAATAGAGGTTAAGGTTACAAAAGAGCGTTCTCAGGCGCTCAATCGCTTCTGGGCACGGCGACTGCTAACAGAAAAGATTGCGGCGCAGGTGTTGCGTCAGAGGACCGGGCGGGAAAAGGAGATTGCCCGGATTCGGCGCCAGAAACGAAAGCGTTCCCGGCGGGCAAAGGAAAAAATGCTGCGCCTGAAGAAGATGGTCGGCGAGAAGAAGGAGTTACGCCGGGTGCCGGAAGAATAGGCTTTTTTTGATTTCCGGCTTCTTTTTGGTATCATTAGTGGTCTAATATATATGGCTAGTTTTTCTTGGACTGGTGAACAGTTAATAACCCCACAGAGGAAAAGGAGCAAAAGATGAGTAGATTTTATGTGTGGCGGCGCCTAGCAGGTCTTTTTCTGGGCGCAACGTTATTAGCAGGGGCTGTCCATGCCCGAGAGATGATTGTCCGGGTAGCAGTACCGGATTACAAAACTCTTTATCAGCACATCCCGTTTAAAGGTACATCAATTGATATTGCTGGAGCACGTCCTGGGGAATATTACGACCTGCTTTTAGAGGAAAATGACCTTGGTGTTGTTTTAGGTTCGGGATTAAAGAGTGAGGTCGTTGTTGCGGATCTGGAGACGGAAAAGTTAATGGTGGCTGGTTTTGGTTTTTACTGTAGTTATGATTCTCTTGTTAGTATTATGCGCAACTGGGCGGCGAGTTATCCTGCTATCTGTCGGCTGGAGTCTATCGGACAGACCCATGAGGGGCGCTGGATTTACGGTGTGAAAATTTCCGATAATCCGGATATTGATGAGGCGGAACCTGAGGTTTTGTTAGAGGCGATGCATCACTCCCGGGAATGGGCAACGCCACAGGCGGCACGATATTTTGCCGATACCATTTTGCGCAATTACAGCACAAATAGCGAGTTCCGTAGCTTTGTTGACAATCATGAATTGTGGGTTTTCCCGATTATCAATGTTGATGGCTATGTTTATGACTATCCGGCGCAACGGTCCTGGCGGAAGAATCGGCAGCCCTTTGGTAGTTCAATTGGTTGTGATCCAAATCGGAACTATAACGGTTGTTGTAATGGTGACCGGTTCGGAGATTGGGGCGCGCTGGTCAGGGGTTCCCAGTCATCACACCGTCCATCAACAGAGACATTTATGGGTGGTTACGGTGGCTGGGGAAGGGAGGTCGCGGCACTGGTTGAATTTTTCAAGAACCGGACCTTTGTTGCCGATATTTCGCTCCACTCCTATTCCGAACTGGTACTCTGGCCCTATGGTTATGGTGTGGTTACACCTGATAACGGAATATTTGTCAGTCTCGGGCAGAGAATGGCACAGCAGATGCGAAGGATTTCCAGCGGGACGTATACTCCCCAGCAGTCCAGTGAGCTTTATCCTACGAGTGGTGGCTCAATCGACTGGATGTATGGCTGGGCACATTACATCGGCGGTTTTCCCTGCCTTTCCTATGTTTTTGAGATTGGAACATCGTTTTATCAAAATGTCAGCGACCTGGATGCGATTCAGCGGGAGGTATTTAAGGGCGCCTGGTATCTTTTCACCCGTGCTGATTCCATCCGTAGTGTACTGAAAGGAGCGGTGCCCAGACCAATTCTGGCACAAATGGATTCAAGTGTCACCGGCACATTTGCGGTGCACTGGACACCAATTCGTCCGGAATACAATCAACCGGAGAAATGGGAGATGGAGGAGTTGAGCGACCTGAGTGTGATTGAGGACGATTTTGAGTCTGGTAGTTCGCGCTGGGTTTTTCAGGGAGCTTCGTTGTCCACAACACAGCGGCATTCAGGCAGTTATAGTGTCTCTCTCGGCACAGGCAATAACATCTCCAATTATATGGTGACCGCTGACCCTTATCCGGTTCAGTCCGGTGATAGTCTTCGTTACTGGATATGGTATAATACGGAAAACACCTACGATGTTGTTGTTACCGAGGTTTCGCTTGAAGGTATGGAATGGGTTCAACTCCACGATCGTTATACCGGCAATTCCAACGGCTGGGTTTATAAATCTTATTCTCTTGACCCGTGGGCAGGAAAATCGGTATTTATCCGTTTCCGTTACATGACTGATGACGGGACACTTGGCAGTGGTGTGTATGTTGATGATGTCGGGCCAGTGCCTTATTTTTCTTCCCGGCGGATTATCGCTGATAATATTACCGATACCATTTATAATGTCACGGTGGGTCAGTCAGGTAGATATTTCTATCGGGTGCGGGGCTATAACGCCGCATGGGGCTGGGGTGCTCAGGGACCGCTTGAGGACATTATAGTTACCAGCACAGGCATTACTGGTGAACCGGAGCGGCAGCGCAAGACCGAGTTGATGATTTCCAGTTCCAATCCTGCGGGTTCAGGTGTGCAGATTCGTTATATCCTTGCCAGTGCTGGTCCGGTCGAAATCGGGGTTTTTGATGCACTGGGCAGGATGGTGAGGACCCTTGCTCGAGGAAATATGGCCGCAGGCGAGTATCAATTGTTCTGGAATGGTAGCGATGATCGGGGCAGGACTGTTCCGGCCGGGGTTTATTTCTGTCGGCTGATGGCAGATAAAACAGCGACAAGAATGGTGGTTTTCAGCCGGCGCTAAACCGTTTCGGTTATCGCACTATCCCGAGCCGGTATTTTGATTCCTGGCGGCGGTAGTAGGGTCTTTTAGCCACAAGAGTGTTTTAGAGTTAAAAGGGATCTTCATCCCGGAAGAAACTTTCGGGTGGAAGCGTCAGTTAGATAGATGGTTAAAACAGTGGGTGGCGCAGTTTTTAGATTAAGGGCTACCACAGGGGTTATCCCCGGTACTATCCCGGGGGGAACCCGGGGATATCCCCGGGTTAATCAATTTTAATGGACGGGTTAATATAACTATCGGACAATAGATGTGTTAATTTAACTGGTTCTTGTTTCTCCTGTTTATTTGTTTGACAGGTGGGTAAAGG